>NZ_HG779680.1:0-37614 GCF_000582705.2 Microbacterium sp. C448 | reverse complement strand
CGACCGCGACGACGGCGGCGGCGCCGAGCGCCAAGACGGGGCCGATCGTGATCGCGGCGGATCCTGCTACAACGAGTGCCCCAACGATCGCGGCCGCGGTGTACGCGGCGAAGAAGGCGCCCATGATGTCGCGGCGGTAGCGGCGCTGGATGAGCACACCCTGCATGGCGGCGGATGCGTCGACCGCGCCGAGACCGAGCCCGTAGACACCGAAGGCGGCCACGAAAACAGGCAAGGGCGGACCGAGTGCGATCACGGCGAACGCGGCGGCCTGGACGATCAATCCCGCGGCGAGGGCTGTCCGACTTCCTCGCCAGCGCGCGAGCAGATCGGCGACGACCGAGCCGCCGGCCGCCGTGGCGCAGACCAGCAGCACAATGAGCGACACCGCGACGTCGTCGATGCCGAGACGCCCCGTGAAGGACGGCAAGGACGTCACGACAACGGCATAACCGAGGCCCTGAGCCGCATACGCGGCGGTCACCGCAACACGTGACCGGCGGATCTCGAGGGGAGGCGCGCCGGTCACGAGGTGGCTACTTGCCGCGGAGGATAGCCTGCTTGACCTCGGCGATCGCCTGGGTCACCTGAATGCCGCGCGGGCAGGCATCCGTGCAGTTGAAGGTCGTGCGGCAGCGCCACACGCCCTCTTTGTCGTTCAGGATGTCGAGGCGCATGTCGCCCGCGTCGTCACGCGAGTCGAAGATGAAGCGGTGCGCGTTGACGATCGCGGCGGGGCCGAAGTACTGTCCGTCGGTCCAGAACACGGGGCACGACGAGGTGCACGCGGCACACAGGATGCACTTGGTGGTGTCGTCGAAGATCTCGCGGTTGACGATCGACTGCACTCGCTCCTTGCCCGGCTCGGGTGCGGTGTTCGAGATGAGGAACGGCTTGACCTCGCGGAACGACGCGAAGAACGGCTCCATGTCGACGATCAGGTCCTTCTCGAGCGGCAGCCCCTTGATCGCCTCGACGTAGATGGGCTGCGAGATGTCGAGGTCCTTGATGAGCGTCTTGCAGGCCAGCCGGTTGCGACCGTTGATGCGCATGGCGTCGGATCCGCAGATGCCGTGGGCGCACGAGCGGCGGAACGACAGCGAACCGTCGACCTCCCACTTGATCTTGTGCAGGGCATCGAGCACACGGTCGGTCGAGTAGAGCTCGACGTCGTAGTCGACCCAGCGCGGTTCGTCGTCCACTTCGGGGTCGAAGCGGCGGACGATGAAGGTCACCAGAAAGGACTGGATGCCCGTGTCGTTCACGACCTCGGTTTCGGCCTGGGCGTCGGTCGTCTCTACGACGAGCGTGGAGGACATCAGTACTTCCTCTCCATCGGCTGGTAGCGCGTGATCACGACGGGTTTCCAATCGAGCGAAATATGGTCGTCGGCCTTCGACGAGTGCGGATCGCCGGTGAGGTAGGCCATCGTGTGCTTCATGTAGACCTCGTCGTCGCGCTTGGGGAAGTCGTCGCGCATGTGGCCGCCACGGCTTTCCTTGCGGTTGCGGGCCGTCACGACGACAACCTCGGCGATGTCGAGGAGGAAGCCGAGCTCGACGGCCTCGAGCAGGTCGGTGTTGTAGCGCCTGCCCTTGTCGTCGACGTGGATGTTCAAGAAGCGCTCGCGGAGTTCTTCGATGACGTTCAGGACATGGGTGAGGGACTCGTCGGTGCGGAACACCTGCGCGTTCTTGTCCATCTCTTCCTGCAGCGTCTTGCGCAGAACCGAGATGCGCTCGGTGCCCGTTCCGGCACGCAGACCCTCGATCAGGTCGCGGACGGCGCCCGCGGGGTCTTCGGGGAGCGGCACGAAGTCGGCGGTTTTGACATATTCGACGGCGTTCTTGCCGGCGCGCTTGCCGAACACGTTGATGTCGAGCAGCGAGTTCGTACCGAGGCGGTTCGATCCGTGCACCGAGACGCACGCGCACTCGCCGGCGGCGTAGAGCCCCGGCACGACGGTGTTATTGTCGGCGAGCACTTCGGCGGCCACGTTCGTGGGGATGCCGCCCATCGCGTAGTGCGCGGTCGGCATGACGGGAACCGGCTCGACGACCGGGTCGACGCCGAGGTAGGTGCGCGCGAATTCGGTGATGTCCGGGAGCTTCGTCTCGAGCACCTCGGCACCCAGGTGCGTGCAGTCGAGCAGCACGTAGTCCTTGTGAGGACCGGCGCCGCGACCTTCTGCGACCTCCTGCTGCATACAGCGACTCACGATGTCACGTGGCGCGAGGTCCTTGATGGTGGGCGCGTAGCGTTCCATGAAGCGCTCACCACTCGCATTTCGGAGGATCGCGCCCTCGCCTCGGGCGCCCTCCGTCAAAAGGATGCCGAGACCTGCGAGCCCTGTCGGGTGGAACTGGAAGAACTCCATGTCCTCGAGGGGCAGGCCCTTGCGCCAGACGATGCCGACGCCGTCGCCCGTGAGGGTGTGCGCGTTGGACGTCGTCTTGTAGATCTTGCCGAAGCCGCCGGTCGCGAAGATGACCGCCTTGGCGTGGAAGACGTGCAGGTCGCCCGTCGAGAGTTCGTACGCGACGACACCCGACGTCTGGGTCTTGCCGTCGGCATCCTTCGATGTCAGCAGGTCGAGCACGTAGAACTCGTTGAAGAAGTTGATGCCGAGCTTGACGCAGTTCTGGAACAGCGTCTGCAGAATCATGTGACCGGTGCGGTCGGCGGCGTAGCAGGCGCGGCGGACGGGCGTCTTGCCGTGGTCGGCCGTGTGCCCGCCGAAGCGGCGCTGGTCGATCTTGCCTTCGGGCGTGCGGTTGAAGGGCAGACCCATGTTCTCGAGGTCGATGACCGCGTCGATCGCCTCTTTCGCGAGGATCTCGGCCGCGTCCTGGTCGACGAGGTAGTCGCCGCCCTTGACGGTGTCGAAGGTGTGCCACTCCCACGAATCCTCTTCGACGTTCGCCAGCGCGGCGGCCATACCGCCTTGAGCTGCGCCCGTGTGGGAGCGCGTGGGGTAGAGCTTCGAGATCACCGCGGTCTTCGCGTGCGGACCTGCCTCGATCGCCGCGCGCATGCCGGCGCCGCCGGCGCCGACGATGACGATGTCGAACTGATGGTGGTGCACGTCGGTCTTGCTGTCGGTGCCGGTCACGGTCGTCGTCACAGGGGGTGCCTTACTGAGAGGGGTCGTTGGGGATCGTGCGTCAGGCAGCGGCCTGGCACGTCTCCCAGAGGGTGCTCGATTCGGTGACCCCGATGCAGGGGTCGAACGTGAAGACAACGAGGGTGCCGAGGATGATCAGGAATCCGGCCGATAGCCCGATCGCCCACACCAGCACGCGGCGCGCGGTCTGGTGCGTGACGTAGTCGTTGACGATGGTGCGCATGCCGTTGCCGCCATGGATCAACGCGAGCCAGAGCATCGCGACGTCCCACCACTGCCAGAGCGGGTTTGCCAGCTTGCCCGCGACGAATCCGAAGTCGATTCCGTGGATTCCATCGCCGACCATCAGGTTGGCGAAGAGGTGCCCGAAGATCAGGACGACGAGGATCGCGCCGGAGACACGCATGTAGACCCAACCCCACTTCTCGAGGTTGACGCCGCGGCGCTTCGGTCGAGCGTAGGGCGAACGGGGAGCGGCCAGGGTGTTGCTGGACATCACTCACCACCTCCCGCGAAGACGTTGATGAGATGTCGGGGTGTGAAGGCGGCCATCGTGACGACCCAGACCCCGATGACGATCCAGAACATCTGGCGCTGGTACTTCGCGCCCTTCGACCAGAAGTCGATCGCGATGATGCGCAGGCCGTTGAACGCGTGGTACGCGATCGCCGCGACCAGGACGACCTCGCCAAGACCCATGATCGGGTTCTTGTAGAAGCCGATGACGGCGTCGTATGCCTCGGGCGAGACGCGGATGAGTGCCGTGTCGAGCACGTGCACCAAGAGGAAGAAGAAAATGGCGACGCCGGTGATGCGGTGTAGAACCCAGGACCACATGCCCTCACGGCCGCGATAGAGCGTGCCGGCCGGGCGCTTGGAGGTGGTCTCTGAGATCGACAGTGCCTGGCGGGTGTCTGCGGACACGGTCGTCCTCCCTGATCGGTGCGAGGTACGGATGCGCCGGGCCGACGCGGCTCGAGCGCTACGAACATCCTATTCCCGCTCTGCGCGGGTGCGGCGATTAGGCCATCCTAACTATCTCGACATCGAGAAACTTTGCGCGGGTTCGATGGCGGGGGAGCGCCGCGGCTACCCTGACTGCATGGCACAACCGATAGAAGGCTTCTACGCCGTCATCCCGGCCGGCGGCGTGGGAAGCAGACTGTGGCCGCTCTCGCGCGCTGACGCCCCGAAGTTTCTGCACGACCTGACCGGTTCGGGGCAGACACTTCTGCGCGACACCTGGGATCGGCTCGCGCCGCTCTCGGGCGAGGACCGCATCGCGGTCGTCACGGGTCGCGCCCACCGTGCGGCCGTGGAAGCTGAGCTGCCCGGCATACCCGACGCCAACGTTCTGCTCGAGTCCGAGCCGCGGGATTCGGCAGCGGCGATCGGCCTCGCGGCGGCGGTGCTCTCGCGCCGTGAGCCCGACGTGATCATCGGTTCGTTCGCGGCCGACCACGTGATCCGTGGCATGCGGACGTTCGAGTTCGCGGTGCAGCAGGCCGTCGCCGTCGCGCGCGACGGGTACATCTGCACGATCGGAATTCAGCCGTCCGAGCCATCCGTCGGCTTCGGCTACATCAAGAAGGGCGACGAACTCGTCGTCGAGGGCGCGCCCGAGGCCGCCGCTGTCGAACGATTCGTCGAGAAGCCCGACCTCGATACCGCCAAGGAATACTTCGCCGACCGGTCGTACCTCTGGAACGCGGGCATGTTCATTTCGCGCGCCGATGTGCTGCTGGCCGAGCTCGAGCGCAACGAGCCCGAGCTGCACGCCGGGCTCATGGAGCTCGCCGAGGCCTGGGACGACCGCGACCGTCGGGGTCCGGTCGTGGACCGCATCTGGCCCACGCTGAAGAAGATCGCGATCGACTACGCCGTCGCCGAGCCGGCGGCTGAACGCGGCCGGCTGGCCGTCATTCCGGGGCACTTCGACTGGGACGACGTCGGGGACTTCGCCAGCCTCGCGAAACTGAACTCCCGTGGCCGGGGCGAACTCGCCATCCTCGGCGGCAACGCACGGGTGCTGGCGGATGCCTCGAGCGGCATCGTCGTCTCTCAGACCAAGCGTGTGATCAGTGTCATCGGCGTGCAGGACATCGTCATCGTCGACACCGAGGACGCTCTCCTCGTCACGACCAGTGAGCACGCGCAGCGCGTGAAGGGTGTTGTGGATGCCTTGAAGCTGAGCGGACAGGGGGAAGTGCTGTGACCCTTCGACAGGCTCAGGGACCGATTCCTCTCATCATCGACACCGACACTGCTCAGGATGACTGTGTCGCCCTGCTCATCGGTTTGCTGGACCCCGCCGCGGACCTTCGAGCGATCACGATGGTCGCCGGGAATGTCGGGTTCGACCAGCAGGTCCGGAACGCCCATCTGACACTCGCCGCGGCCGGTCGCCTCGGCGAGGTGCCCATCCATCTCGGCTGCCGTCGCCCCCTCGTCCGCGAGTGGGTCTCGGCCGAGAACGTCCACGGCGACGGCTCGGGCGGACTCTCAATCGACGAAGAGGGGCTCGAGGTCTCGGCGGAACACGGCGTCGACGCGCTCATTCGCCTCGCCGCAGAAAACCCGGGAGAGTTGCGCATCGTCGCCATCGGGCCGCTGACGAACATCGCGACGGCGCTGGTGAAGGATCCCGACTTCGTCCGGAACGTCGGCGAGCTCTACATCATGGGCGGCTCGAACAACGGGCGCGGCAACATCACCGCCGCGGCCGAGTACAACTTCTACGTCGACCCCGAGGCCGCCAAGGCGGTCTTCGCCGCAGGCTTCGACATCACCGTCATCCCGTGGGATCCGCTGACCCTCCGCGACGCCGTCTTCTCGCGAGACCGGCTCGCCGAGATCGCGGAGATCGGCACACCGCTGGCCGCCTTCTTCACGCGCATCGTCGAGACCACGCTCGCGTTCGACGAGTCCGTCGGCATCCCGGGCTCGACGCACCCCGACTCGCTGACGGCCGCGGTGCTCGTGCATCCGGAACTCCTCCTGCAGTCCTCGCTGTACGCCGTCGACATCGAGACCGCGTCGGATCTGACGCGCGGGTACTCCGCCATGTCGTGGGGCGTGCACGACCTCGAACCGAACGCACGTGTCATCGAGCGAGTGGATGCGGACGGATTCCTCGTTTACATCCGCGAACTCCTCACTTCTGCCGTCGTCCCGAGCCGAAGCATCCGCGGCCTCTGACCGCGTGATTTCGCGCCCCCAGCGCTGTCCGGCGAACGCTCATGTTTCGGATCGATAGCGCTTTGATAACGCTTCGTGCGCGGAGGCCGTTGGCGGTGTCGAGAGTCGCGTCACACGACGTAACGTTTCTTTGTCTGTCCCGGCGCGGTTTCCTCCGCCCGGGGCTGAACCAAGAGAGGAATCCCGTGAAATCATTCACCCGCAAGCGTGCACTCGGTGCCGTAGCGATCGCCGGCGTCGCCGCCCTCATGCTCTCCGCCTGTGGCGCTGCGCCCGAGGACGAAGGCAACGGCTCGGCCGCGCCTGAGAACGACTTCCTGGCCTGCGCCGTCTCCGACGAGGGCAGCTGGCAGGACAAGAGCTTCAACGAGGCCGCCTACGGCGGTCTGGAGATGGCTGCAGAAGACCTCGGTATCGAGATCAAAGACGCCGAGTCGGGAAGCCCCGAAGACTTCCAGCCCAACCTCGAGGCCATGGTCGGAGCGGGCTGCGATGTCACCTTCGCCGTCGGCTTCAACTTCTCGCTGAACGACGTCATGACCAACGTCGCGACCGAGAACCCCGATTCGCACTTCGTCTGGATCGACGGCTGGAACTCGGGCGAGACCAACCTCAAGCCGATCCAGTACTCGATGGCCGAGTCCAGCTTCCTCGCGGGCTACCTTGCGGCGGCGTACTCGACCACCAAGACGGTCGGCACGTACGGCGGCATGGACATCGACGCCGTCACCGTCTTCATGCAGGGCTTCGAAAACGGCGCCAAGTACTACGAGTCGGAGACCGGCACCCCGGTCACCGTCGTCGGCATGACCGACTTCGTCGGTGACTTCGAGAACACGGGCCTCGCCAAGTCGATCTCGGAAGGCCAGCTCACCGCCGGCGCCGACGTGATCTTCCCGGTCGCGGGTGGACTGTTCACGGCCACGGCCGAAGCGATCCGCGAGTCGGGTGGCAACGCCGTCATGCTCGGTGTCGACAAGGACATCGCCGTGACGCAGCCCGAGCTCGCCGACATCACGCTGACCTCGGTAGAGAAGCGCATGACGCAGGCCGTCTACGACGTCATCGCGGCCCTGGTCGACGGTGAAGAGTTCGACATCGAGCCCTACGTCGGCACCCTCGAGAACGACGGAACCGCGCTCAGCGGCTTCGGCGAGTTCGACGGCCAGGTCTCCGACGAGATCAAGACCAAGCTCGACGAGCTGAAGGCCGGCATCATCGACGGGTCGATTGACCCGCTCGCTGCGATGTAACTAGGAACGATCACAGCAACAACGCACGAACACACGCCGGGGCGGCCGATCGGTCGCCCCGGTTTGTGTCGTCTGGGGCCGGTATCCGGCAGGATGGGTGGACCATGAAACTCGAGCTCCGCGGGATCACGAAGCGATTCGGATCCCTTGTTGCCAATGACGCCATCAGCATCACCGTCGAGTCGGGCCAGATCCACGCCCTCCTCGGCGAGAACGGCGCCGGCAAGTCCACCCTCATGAACGTGCTGTTCGGGTTCTACCAGCCCGATCACGGCGAGATCCTTCTCGACGACGTTCCCCAGCATTTCTCCGGCCCCGGCCAGGCGATGGCCGCGGGCATCGGCATGGTGCACCAGCACTTCATGCTGATTCCCGTCTTCACCGTCGCCGAGAACATCATGCTGGGCCACGAGCCGACGAAGGCGGGCGTCATCGACCTGCCCGAGGCGCGACGACGCGTCCGCGAGATCTCCGAGCGGTTCGGCTTCGACATCGATCCGGACGCGCTCGTCGAGGATCTGCCCGTGGGCGCACAGCAGCGCGTCGAGATCGTCAAGGCGCTCTCGCGCGACGCCAAGGTCTTGGTGCTCGACGAACCGACCGCCGTGCTGACGCCGCAAGAGACCGACGAGCTCATGGCGACGATGCGCCGCCTCGCCGAGCACGGCACATCGATCGTCTTCATCACCCACAAGCTGCGCGAGGTCAAGGCCGTCGCGGACAAGATCACGGTGATCCGCCTCGGCAAGGTCGTCGGCGAAGCAGAGCCCACGGCATCCACCGACGAACTCGCGGCTCTCATGGTCGGCCGCGACGTCGAACTGACCGTGCACAAGAACGAGCCGAAGCTCGGCGACGAGGTCTTCGTCGTCCGCGACCTGACGCTCTTCAGCGAGAGCGGTCAGCGTCAACTCGCCGAGGTGTCATTCTCGATCCGCGAGGGCGAGGTCCTCGCGATCGCCGGCGTGCAGGGGAACGGGCAGACCGAGCTGACCGAGACCATCGTGGGTCTGCGCGAAAAGGCGCGTGGTTCCATCACGCTGTATGGCAAGGAGCTCGTGTCAGCCGACGTTCGCCATGTTCTCGAGAGCGGCGTCGGGTTCGTTCCCGAAGACAGGAAGGTCGATGGGCTCGTCGCCGAGTTCTCCGTCGCCGAGAACCTGATGACCGACCGCTCATTCTCCGGCCCCTTCACGAAGGGACCCTCGATCGACTTCGCACACCGCGACAGCTTCGCCGAACAGGCGATCACGGAGTTCGATATCCGCACACCCAACAGAGACACGCTCGTCGGCCGCCTCTCCGGCGGAAACCAGCAGAAGGTCGTGCTGGCCCGCGAACTCGGGCGGGACCTCAAGCTTCTCGTCGCTTCGCAGCCCACACGCGGAGTCGATGTCGGGTCGATCGAGTTCATCCACGAGCGCATCATCGAGGTGCGCGACTCGGGCGTTCCCGTTCTGATCATCTCGACCGAGCTCGACGAGGTCATCGCGCTCGCCGACCGCATCGCCGTGATGTACCGCGGCGCGATCATCGACATCGTCCCGGCCGACACACCCCGCGAACAGCTGGGTCGCCTCATGGCAGGAGTCACGGAATGAGCACGGCACAGGCTTCCCCGAAGGCCCCCACTCCCGCACCCGCCGATTCTCCGCGGCCGCGCTGGAACGACGTGCTGCACGACATCGCCGCGGGCGGCTTCGTCCGGACAATCGCGGCGGTCATCCTGTCGCTCCTCGTCGCATCCGTGCTGATCGTCTTCACGAACGACGACGTGCTCGGCACCCTCAGCTACTTCTTCTCCCGGCCCGGAGACTTCTTCGTGGCAGCCGGACAGGCGATCGGCAACGCCTACGCCGCGCTCTTCCGCGGCGCGATCTACAACTACAACGCGTCGAGCTTCGAGGCAGGCATCACGCCTCTGTTGGAGTCGCTCCGGTTCGCGGGGCCGCTGATCGCCGCAGGACTCGGCGTCGCCCTCACATTCCGCTCGGGGCTGTTCAACATCGGTGGCCAGGGGCAGCTCATCATGGGCGCGATCTGGTCGGCCTGGGCGTCCTTCCAGCTGCACCTGCCCTGGGGAATCCACCTGATCGTCGCCATGATCTTCGGATTCGTCGGCGCAGGTCTCTGGGCGGGCATCGCCGGATTCCTGAAGGCGAAGACGGGTGCGCACGAGGTCATCGTGACGATCATGATGAATTACATCGCCGTCTCGCTCGCGACCTACCTGATGCGCACGCCCGTCCTGCACGACATGGATGCGGGCAACAACCCGTCGACGCGACCCCCCGACCCGACCGCGGTGTTCCCGCGCATCCTCGGCGACGGTTTCGACCTGCGGCTGGGGTTCATCCTCTGCCTCGTCGCCGTGATCGTGTACTGGTGGCTGATGGAGCGCTCGTCGCTCGGCTTCCGGCTGCGGATGGTCGGGCTCAACCCCGATGCGGCACGTGCCGCAGGCGTCAATGTCGGCCGGATGTACATCACCGCCATGGTGCTGTCGGGTCTGTTCATCGGACTCGCGGGCATGAACCAGTCGCTCGGCCGTGACGGCAACTTCGGGCCCAACATCGACGCGGGCATCGGATTCGACGCCATCACCGTCGCCCTTCTCGGCAGCTCCACGGCGCCCGGCGTCTTGCTGGCAGGCATCCTGTTCGGCATGTTCCGCGCCGCCAGCCCCACGATGCAGCTCGCGGATGTCTCACCCGAGATCCTCGGTGTGATCCAGGGTCTGATCGTCCTGTTCATCGCCGCCCCGCCGCTCGTTCGCGCGATCTTCCGCTTCCTGCCCAAACAGCGAGAAGTGACGGAGCTGAACACGGGAGCCAAACCGCAACTCGAGGCTAAGGAGGGGGCGCAATGACCGCCGTCGCGCCCACCCCGTCACCCGTGGCACACGCTGTGCCGCTCGCGCCGCGCAAGTGGCGCACTCCGGTGCTGCTCGCAATCGTCGCCGTCCTCGGGCTCGTCGCATTCGGACTCTTCGGTCGGGATGAGCCCGTGCGCTTCGTCTGGTCGAATGCCTCCGATGCGGTCGTGCTGCCGGCGCTCGATTCGACCTCCCGTCTCGTCGGTATCGTCATGGGCCTCATCGCGACGATCGCCGCCGCGGCCTCGTTCTGGTACGCCGCGAACCGCCGCAAGGTTCCGGTCTGGCTCATCCTGATCGTCGGCCTCGCCTTCCTCGTGGGGCTGGTCGCGTGGGTGGGGAGCGGCGGCAACGTCCCGGTCGTGTTCCTGCTGACCGGAGCGATCGCCCTGTCCACGCCGATCGTGCTGGGCGGGCTCGCCGGAGTTCTCGGCGAGCGCGTGGGCGTCGTCAACATCGCGATCGAGGCTCAGTTGCTCGCCGGCGCGTTCGTCGCGGCGTTCGTCGCCTCATCGACCGGCAACTACCTGGTGGCTCTCGTCGCGGCGATGGTCGCCGGGTCGCTGGTTTCCGTGATCCTCGCGGTGTTCGCCATCCGATACCTCGTCGACCAGGTCGTGGTGGGCGTCGTTCTGATCGTGCTCGTCAGCGCGATCACCAACTTCCTCTACTCGGCCGTGCTGTCGCAGAACTCCGCTGAGCTGAACAATCCCGGCACACTCCCGCGCATCGCGATCCCGTTCCTCGCCGACATCCCGGTGCTCGGTCCCGTGATCTTCAACCAGCGGATCACGACATACCTGATGTTCCTGCTCGTGCCGCTGGTGTGGTTCTTCCTGTTCCGCACGAAGTGGGGACTGCGCATCCGTGCCCTGGGCGAGCACCCGCAGGCAGCAGACACCGTGGGCATCAACGTCAACCGGTGGCGCTTTTGGACCGTGACGCTCTCGGGGCTGATCGCCGGTCTCGGCGGTGCCGCCCTCACGATCGGTGCCGTCGGCCCGTTCGTTCGAGAAATGAGCGCCGGGCAGGGCTTCATCGCGCTCGCCGCAGTGATTCTCGGTCGGTGGAATCCGTGGGGCATGGCCGCGGCCGCGCTGCTGTTCGGCTTCAGCAGCAACTTCCGGGTGTGGGCTGGCCAAGCCGGCTCCGCCCTTCCGCCCGACCTGATCGAAATGACGCCCTACGTCGTCACGATCATCGCGGTCGCCGTCGTCGCGGGCCGAGTGATCGGTCCGAAGGCCGCGGGCAAGCCCTACATCAAGGAGTGATCGTGACCGATATCGACTGGGACGAGCTGCGTGCGGTGGCAACCGACGCCATGCAACGTGCCTACGCCCCCTACTCGCGGTACCGCGTGGGTGCTGCGGCGCTCGTGAGCGACGGCCGCATCGTCTCGGGCTGCAACGTCGAGAACGCCTCCTACGGAGTCGGCCTGTGCGCTGAGTGCGCGCTGGTCGGTGACCTGCACATGTCGGGCGGCGGACAGCTCGTCGCGTTCGTCTGCGTCAACAATGCGGGCGAGACGATCATGCCGTGCGGACGCTGCCGGCAACTGTTGAACGAGTTCGCCCTGCCGGGCATGCTGCTCGAGACCGTGTCGGGCATCCGCACGATCGATGAAGTCCTGCCGGATGCATTCGGTCCCCGTGACCTCGAAGAGGCTGCGCGGTGACCGCTGCGAGCAGCGAAGCATCCGGTTCCATCGAGGCATACGACGCGGTCGACGTCATCCGCGCCAAGCGTGACGGGGGAGCGGTGCCCGAGCCCGCGCTCCGCTGGATGGTCGACGCGTATACGCGCGGCTACGTCTCCGACGCGCAGATGTCGTCCTTCGCGATGGCGGTGTTGCTGAACGGCATGGAGCGGGACGAGATCCGCGTGCTGACCGAGGCGATGATCGCCTCCGGCGAGCGGATGAGCTTCACGGGTCTCGGCAAGACGACCGTCGACAAGCACTCCACCGGGGGTGTGGGCGACAAGATCACCCTGCCGCTGGCGCCACTCGTGGCATCCTTCGGCGTCGCCGTTCCGCAGCTCTCGGGTCGCGGCCTCGGACACACCGGCGGCACGCTCGACAAGCTCGAGTCGATTCCCGGATGGCGCGCGGCGCTCTCGAACGATGAGATGTTCGCCCAGCTCCGAGACGTCGGCGCGGTGATCTGCGCCGCGGGTTCGGGGCTCGCTCCCGCCGACAAGAAGCTCTACGCCCTGCGGGACGTGACCGGCACCGTCGAGGCGATCCCGCTCATCGCGTCGAGCATCATGTCGAAGAAGATCGCCGAGGGCACGGATGCGCTCGTGCTCGACGTCAAGTTCGGCTCGGGCGCGTTCATGCAGGACATCGATCGTGCGCGCGAACTCGCCCGCACCATGGTGGCGCTCGGCACCGATTCGGGCGTCGCGACGACCGCGCTGCTGACCGACATGAACACCCCGCTCGGCCTCGCGATCGGCAACGCCAACGAGGTGCGCGAGTCGGTCGAGGTGCTCGCGGGCGGTGGCCCAGCGGATGTCGTCGAGCTGACCATCGCGCTCGCGCGGGAGATGCTCGCGCTCGCGGGGCAGCCCGACGCCGACGTCGAGAGTGCGCTCGCCGATGGGCGGGCCATGGACGCCTGGCGCGCGCTCATTCGCGCGCAGGACGGCGACCCGGATGCCCCGCTCCCCACGCCGCGCGAGACCCACACCATCACGGCCGGGCGTGCGGGCACCGTGTCCCGTATGGATGCCCTGCCGTTCGGCATCGCCGCCTGGCGGCTGGGCGCCGGACGCGCCCGCGCCGAGGACGCGGTCATCCACGCCGCGGGAATCGACCTGCATGTGAAGCCCGGCGACACCGTGTCGGAGGGTCAGCCCGTTTTCACCCTGCTCGCGGACGACGCGGCGCGCTTCGACCGCGCACTCGCGGCGCTCGATGGGGCGTGGTCGATCGGCGACCCCGGAGCTGTGCCCGAGCGCGCACCGCTCGTCCGCGAACGCATCACAGCATGACGCACGACCCACTCGAGAGGAAGGCGATCGCATGACGATCGACGCGAACGGCGACTTCAGGGTGCAGGGGGTCTCGGTGCGATCGCTGCCGAAGGTCAGCCTGCACGATCATCTCGACGGCGCTGTGCGCATCGAGACCGTTGTCCAGCTGGCCGAAGCGGCCGGGATCGATCTGCCGGGCGCGGGCGTGGACGGGCTCGCCAGCTGGTACGACGAACGCACCGACTCCGGCTCGCTCGTCGAGTACCTGTCGGCGTTCGATGTCACGGTGAGCGTCATGCAGACGCGCGAGGGGCTCACACGGATCGCCCGCGAGTTCGTCGAGGACCTCGCCGAGGACGGCGTCATCTACGGCGAGGTGCGCTGGGCGCCCGAGCTGCATGTCGCCGGGGGACTGAGCCCTGACGAGGCAGTAGAGGCCGTTCAGGCGGGGATCGAGGAAGGCGAGGATGTCGCGGACCGCTCGGGCCGGAGCATCCGCGTCGGCCAGATCCTCAGCGCGATGCGCCACACGGACCGTTCGCTCGAGATCGCCGAGCTCGCCGTGCGTCACCGCGAGCGTGGCGTCGTCGGGTTCGATATCGCAGGCCCCGAGGACGGCTTCCCGCCCTCGCGCCTGCGCGAGACCTTCGACTATCTCGCCTCGGAGTTCTTCCCCGTCACGGTGCACGCGGGCGAGGCGGCGGGCATCGACTCGATCCGGTCCGCGCTGATCGATGGTCGGGCGCTCCGCCTCGGTCACGGTGTGCGCCTCGCATCCGATCTGAACGTCGTCTCTCGCGCGGGCGATGAGGTCGTGGTCACGTTCGGACCGGTCGCGCGCTGGGTGCGTGACCGCGAGATTCCGCTCGAGCTCTCTCCGTCGTCGAACCTGCAGACCGGGGCGATCGAGGCGTGGGGCACCGAGCTGGCGGATCATCCCTTCGATCTGCTGTACCAGCTGGGTTTCTCGGTCACGGTCAACGTCGACAACCGCACGATGAGCCGCACGTCGCTCACGCGCGAGCTCGCGCTTCTCGCGCGCACGTTCGACTACGACCTCAACGATCTGCAGGCTTTCCAGTTGAATGCCGCGGCGGCAGCATTCCTCTCGGTGGAAGAGCGCGAGGAGTTGATCGAGCTGATTGCCGAGGGTTTCGCGGCCTGACCCGCGTCCGTTCGCTGAATGTCCCACCTTTTCACCTCAAGCTTCCGTTTGAGGTGAAAAGAGGGGACATCGACGAGCGGTTGCTTCCTCCACAGCGGCCCAGCGGCGCGTTGTGGGGTGCAGGTCGAGGCTCGGCGAGGTCCTGGCGACTGTCTGCGCGACAGGGTGGAGGATGCCTCGCCGTCGTTCGCCCATCGTTGAGCTCGCCAACCCATTGTCATTTCACGACGCTGTCGCGAATGGCATCGGCCGCCGTCGTCTCGCTTCGCCCGCCGTGGAACACCCGTTCTGGGGCGTCGTCCGGGAGCGCCCCGAGGAATCGAGCGATGACTCGTTTCTCGACAGCTGCCGGGCGTTCGCTGTACGGATGCCCGATCACCAATTTTTCTCGCACGGTACGGCTCTACGGTTGATCGGTGCGCCGACTCCCTCGGGCGCGTCGGGCGAGATGCACGTCGCCGCACACCGGCCTTCTCGCGAGCCGAGGACGCGCGGTGTCGTCGGACATCGGCTGCAGGTGCGTGATTCCGCGACGCTATGGGTACATGGACTGCGCGTCGAGCACCCCGTGCGAGCGTGGCGGCAGGTGGGCGGAAGGTGGAGTGCGCTTGCCCTCACCCAGATCGGAGACTTTCTCATCGGAGGGCGACGGCCGCTCGCTACTGTCGAAGAACTGCGGCACGAGCTGCATGTGATGGGGGGAACGCCCGCCCTGCGTGCTGCGCTCGTGCAGTTGAGAGTCGGGTCCGAGTCCCCGCGGGAGACTGAGCTGCGGTTGATCCTCACCGGTGCCGGACTACCGGAACCCGAACTCAACGTGAGTATTTACGGCGGGTACGGCGAATTCGTGGCGCGACTGGATCTTTTCTATCGCCGCTACCGCGTTGCCGTGGAGTATGACGGGCGGCAGCATGCGATCGACGAGCGTCAGTATCGCCGAGATTCCGACCGTTGGGACGCGATACGCGACGAAGGCATCCTGCACGTCCGCATCCTGAACCACCACATGCGAGACGGAGGCCGCCCGGCCGTCTCCCGAGTTCGCAAGGCGCTGATCGCGAGGGGATGGCAACCCTGAATGTCCCACCTTTTCACCCCATGGGACTTCATGGGGTGAAAAGGTGGGACACCCGGGGGCGCGGGCGCGTCAGCTGTGGTGGGGGCGCGGGCGCGTCAGCTGTGGTGGCGGCCGCGGGGGAGGACCAGCGGGGCGCCCGAGACGGGGTCGGCGATCACCTGGCAATCCAGGCCGAAGACCGCCCCTACGTTCGCCTCGGTGATGACCTCGGCGGGGACCCCGGATGCGTAGATCCGACCCTCACACACCGCCACGAGGCGGTCGGCGTAACGGGCCGCGAGGTTCAGGTCGTGCAGCACCATGGCGATCGTCGTGCCGCGTGACCGGTTGAGATCGGTGAGCAGGTCCAGCACCTCGATCTGATGTGTCACATCGAGGAACGTCGTCGGTTCGTCGAGCAGCAGGATGTCGGTCTGCTGCGCAAGTGCCATCGCGATCCAGACCCGCTGGCGCTGGCCGCCGGAGAGTTCGTCCACGGCCCGGTCCGCGAGGTCGGCGATTCCGGTCGCGTCGAGTGCGTCGGCGACGGCCTCGTAATCCGCTGCGCTCCACCGGGCGAGAAAGCGTTGGTGCGGATGCCTCCCTCGGCCGATCAGATCGGATACGACGATTCCCTCCGGTGCCGTGGGGCTCTGCGGCAGGAGCCCCAGGCGCCGGGCGACCTCACGAGAGGGGAGCCGATGGATCTCTTCCCCGTCGAGCAGCACCGCGCCGCTGCGCGGCTTGAGCAGCCGGGCGAGGGCACGCAGGACGGTCGACTTGCCGCATCCGTTCGCCCCGACGATCGCGGTGATCTGCCCCGACGGTATCGACAGATCGAGGTCGTGCACGACCTCGCGGTCACCGTAGGCGAGGGTCAGTGACTCTGCTGAGAGCCGATCCGCGTGCGTCATAGTGAGCCTCCCGCGCGATTGTTCCGGATGAGGAGATAGATCAGGTACGGGGCGCCGAGCACGCCCGTGATGACGCCGACGGGGTAGCGGGTGCCGAAGGCGAACTGGCCGATGAGGTCCGCGACGAGTACCAGCAGCGCCCCGACGAGGGCGGCCGGGAGCATGAGCGAGCCACCCGGTCCGACGATCCGCGCGGCGATCGGACCGGCCATGAACGCGACGAACGCGATGGGTCCGCTGGCGGCGGTCGCGAAGGCGAGGAGGATGACGGCGGCCAGGATCATGAGCAAGCGTGTGCGGTTCGTGCGCACTCCCAGAGGCGCGGCAGAGTCATCCCCGAGGTGCAGTGCGGCGAACGACCGCGACGAACCCATCAGGAGCGGCCCGAACAGGGCGACGACTACGAGGAGCGGCAGCACCCGCTCCCACGACGCGCCATTCAGGCTTCCGGTGAGCCACTGCATCGCGACCTGCAGGTCCCATGCCGCGGCGCGGGAGAGGAGATACGTGATCAGGCTGTCGAGCATCGCGCCGACGCCGATACCGATCAGGATGAGCCGGATGCCGGAGAAGCCCGCCTTGTACGACAGGAGGTAGATGGTGCCGGCCGTGATGAGGGCCGCGACCAGCGCGAAGATCGAGACCTCACGGTCGCCCAGACCGAGCGTCACCCCCGCGAAGACGGCGGCGGCGCTGGCACCGGCGCTGATACCGATCACATCGGGCGAGGCGAGCGGGTTGCGCAACAGGGTCTGGAACGTCACGCCGGCCAGGCCGAATGCGGCGCCCGCGAGGAGTCCGAGGGTGGCGCGCGGCAGGCGCAGGGTGCCGACGGTGAAGGATGCGCCGGGTACCTGTTGCCCGAGGATCACCTGGACCACTTCGCCCGGCGAATAGAACGTCTGCCCGACCATGAGCGTGACGGCGTACGCGACGAAAACGGCGATGCCGAGGATCGCGATGATCCCCGCGCGGCGGCGGAACCGGCTGCGGCGCCCGGCGATGACGGAGTCGAGGGTCATAGTTCCCGCACCCGCTGTCGCCGGACGATCCAGATGAAGACGGGTGCCCCGATGAACGCCGTGACAATGCCGACGTCGATCTCTTCCGGGCGGGTGATGATGCGCCCGATGACGTCGGCGAGGGTCAGGAGCGCGGCGCCCGCGATGGCGGAGAAGGGCAGCAGCCAGCGGTGGTCGGTACCCACCAGCAGGCGACACAGGTGCGGGACAACGAGGCCCACGAACCCGATGGGGCCGGCGATCGCGGTCGCTGCCCCCGCGAGGATGACGGCGCCGACCGCCGCGAGGAGACGCGTCTGTCCGACTCGGACGCCCAGGCCCGCGGCCATGTCGTCGCCGAGGGCGAGCGAATTCATGCCCCGCGCGCTGATCAGGCAGATCAGGGCACCGAGTCCGAGGAAGGGGGCGACCACGAGGATCCGATCCCAGCTCGCACCGCCCACGCCGCCGATCTGCCAGAAGCGGAAGGTCTCGAGGATGTCGACGCGGGGGAGCAGGATGGCGCTCACGAGCGAGGAGAAGGCGGCGGCGGATGCGGCCCCGGCGAGCGCGAGCTTGAGCGGTGTCGCGCCGCCTCGTCCCATCGATCCGACGGCATACACGAAGGCGGATGCCCCGGCCGCTCCGAGGGTCGCGACTCCGATATAGGAGTACGGATTGCTGAGGCCGAAGAACGCGATGCCGATCACAACGGCCAGGGCCGCTCCGGACGACACCCCGAGGATGCCGGGGTCGGCGAGAGGATTGCGGGTGATCGCCTGCATGGCGCAACCCGACAGGGCGAGGGCTGCGCCCACGAGCATCGCGAGCACGGTGCGGGGCATCCGGAGGGTGACGGCTGCCTCGCCCACATCCTCCGCGCCGCCGCCGAGGGCGGCGAAGATCTCGGTGAGTGAGACATCCCGAGCACCGAATGCGAGCGATGCCGCGCCCAGGATGACGAGAAGTACGAGCCCCGCGAACAGCCAGGCCAGGCGAACGCCGACCGGGCGCCGCAGCGCGGCGACTCCGGTCGGTCGTAAGCCCGGCCTGACGGTGGTCACGGGTGGGTGCTAGCCGTTCTGCGAGAGCGCGCTGGCGAGTACCGCGAAGTACTCATCGACGCCCCAGCCGATCGACAGGGGCGAGGGGTTCGCCGATGCCGCGAGGGGGGTGGAGTCTTCGAGCACCGCGATCTGTCCGTTCGCGATCGCCGGGATCTGCGACAGCAGGGGGTCGGCCTTGATCGCCTCGACGAGCGCACCGTCGGCGTCGCCGTAGGTCACCCAGATGTCGACGTCCGAGAAGCGGTCGGCCTCTTCCGCGCTGACCTGCAGATAGAACTCCTCGGTGTCCGCGGACATCTCGGAGACGATGGCGGGTGCGGGAAGACCGTTCGCCTCGAGGAAGCCGGGGCGCGTGTCGTGGCTCGTGTAGAAGCCGATCTGGCTGAAGTCCGTCGGGTCGATGTACGAGAACAGGACCTTCTTGCCGTCCAGTTCGGGGTACGCCGCGAGCGCGTCGGCGACCTGGCCCTCCAGGTCCGAGATCAGCTGCTCGCCCTCCTCGGCGAGACCGATGGCCTCGGAGTTCAGGCGGATCATGTCCTCGTAGGAGGTGCCCCAGGCGACCTCGGGGTAGGCCACGACGGGCGCGATCTGCGACAGGGTGTCGTAGTCCTCCTGCGTCAGGCCCGAGTATGCGGCGAGGATCACATCGGGATCGGTGTCGGCGACGGCTTCGAAGTCGATGCCGTCGGTCTCGTCGAAGAGCACCGGGGTTTCGGCGCCGAGCTCTTCGAGCTGGTCCTCGACCCAGGGGAGGACGCCGTTGTCGTCGTCGTCGCCCCACGTGGCCTTGCTCATGCCGACGGGCACGACACCGAGCGCGAGGGGCACCTCGTGGTTCGACCAGGCGACGGTGGCGACGCGCTCCGGCTTCTCGGTGATGACGGTTTCGCCGTAGGCGTGCTCGACGGTGACGGGGAAGCCGTCTGCCGATCCCTCGGTCGTGGTGCTGTCATCGCCGGCCGGCGTGGAGCACGACGTGAGGGCGAGCGAGGTGAGGGCGGCTGCGGCGAGCAGACCCATGCTGCGGGGCACTCTCATGGGAGGTCCTTTCGGGAGGAGGGCGCGAGGATTCTCGCTAAGGCAAGGCTAACCTAACGAAGTGCAGGCTTCGAATCGGACGGGTCTCGTTCGCGTCACATCTCGGCGCGGCCGCGCCGCCAGTAACCCATGAAGGCAACGGCCTTGCGGTCGACGCCCCGCTCGGAGACGAGGTGCCGCCGCAATTCTTTGATCGGCTGAGCCTCACCGGCGAGCCACGCATAGAAGGGTGCCTTCGCCAACAGGGGGTCGCCCTGTGCGTCGGTCGGAACCTCCCAGAGGAGCCCGGCATCGATGTCGACGTCCTCGAGGACGGCGGCCGAGGCGTCCTGCGCGTCCAGCAGCTCGGCCGCGGCGGCGTGCACAGCCGGAATCAGCGCGGTGCCCACGGCCGCATCGCCGCGAACCACGACCCGCAGCTCCACGCCCCGGGGCGGTTGACTGAGGGCTCGGGCATCCGTGGCATCCGGCACTTCGACGACCGCGATGCCGCGCGCGCCGGCGGGCAGACGCTCCAAGATGCCGGAGACGGCCGGCAGTGCGGTCTCGTCGCCGGCGATGAGCACGCGGCCGACCTCGGCAGGCGGCCGCCAGTCGACACCCCCGTGGAAACCACCGGTGTAACCCGTGTGTGGCACGCACACGATGATTCGGTCTCCGACGCTCGCGTCGAGTGCCCAGGCCGAGGCGGGGCCCAGTCGGCCGTGCAGCGCGATGTCGACATCGAACTCGGATGCCTCGGGCCGGACCGTCCGCACGGTGTAGGTGCGCATGGGGGGACGGACCGCGTTATCGAGCTCGCGCCAGGCTCCGTACCAGTCGTTGCTGTCGACCAACACGTCGAGGGGCAGCTCGGTGATGTCCGAGCCCGGCACGGGGAAGAGGATCTTGAATCGCTGGTCGAACCGGTTGTCGGCGACCGTGTGCAGTTCGGGGCCGGTGAGTGTGAAACGACGGAACGTCGGGCTCACGACCTCGATGCGTGCGACCTCGGCCAGCATGGGCACGAAGGCGACGTCGGGGGAGCGCTTCGGCAGGGTCCGCGTCTGAGTGTTCACTTAGGTAAGGCTAAGCGAACACGCGCAGCCTTGCAAAGCGATGCGACAAGCTCGCTCCGCTCAGGGGAGCTCTGCCTGTCGAGCCGCGACAACCGCCTCGACCCGTGCGAAGAGCGGATGCTCCCGCTCCAGGCCCGTGACGGTCGCGGTGAACTCGGCCGCATCCAGCTCCCGCAGCATCCGCTGTACGTCCGCCGACTGGGGGTCCTCCGCATCCTCGAACGCGAGAGCGGCGCCCATAGCCGCGACGAGAGCCGACGTGGGTAGCCCACGCTCAGCCGCTTCGGCGGCAGGGCCGACGAAGCGCTCGTGGCGTGAGAGCTTGCGAAGAGGCTGGCGACCCACCCGCCACACCGTGTCGGGCAGAGCGGGATTGCGGAACCGTTCGAGGATCCGCTCGCGGTATTCGGCGAGCCCGCGCGGGTCGAGTTCGTGCTTCGCGACGAGCAGCGCGGATGTCTCTTCCAGCGTCGCGCTGACGCGTTCCGCGATCTCGGGCACCGCAAGAGCGTCCGAGATCCGCTCCACGCCCGCCCGCGCGCCGTAATAGGCCGTCGTCGCGTGACCCGTGTTGACGGTGAAGAGCTTGCGCTCGATGTAGGGGGCGAGGTCGTGCACGAAATGCGCACCGGGGATCTGCGGCGGGTCGTCGCCGAACGGGGGACGCTCGATCGCCCACTCGTAGAAGGGCTCGACCGTCACGTCCACACCCGGGTTGTCTTGGGGGGCCGGCACGATGCGGTCGACGGCGGTGTTCGCGAACACGGCGCGGCTCGCGATGGCGTCCCAGGCTTCGCCCGCTTGCTCGCGGATGTGGTCGCGCAGCACGTCGGTGGCGTTGATCGCGTTCTCGCACGCCATGATCTGCAGCGGGGGAGAGGACGGATCGCGCAGCGCCACGCCGGACAGGATGAGTGGGGCCAGGAATTTCAGGACCGTCGGGCCGACCGCCGTGGTGACGATATTCGCTCCCGCGATCTCGTCGATCACCTCTTGCGGGTTCTCCGCGCTGTTGATCGCCCGGAACCCGGTCACGACCTTGTCGACGCCGCCAGCGCCGACCTCGTGCACCGTATAGCTCTTCTCGGCGTTGATCGCGTCGACGAGCGCCGCCGAGACATCCGAGAACACGAGCTCGTAGCCCGCTTCGTGCAGAAGCAGCCCGACGAAGCCGCGCCCGATGTTTCCGGCGCCGAAGTGGACGGCCTTCACGACTCGTTCACCGCGCTGAGGATCGCGAAGAGTTCTTCGGGGGTCGAGACGTTCTTCAGAACGGCGACTTCGTCCTCATCGGAGAAGACCAGCGCGATCTGCGACAGGATCTCGAGGTGCTCATCACCCTTGCCGGCGATACCGATGACGAACGTGACAGGTTCGCCGCCCCAATCCACGCCGCCGTCGTAGCGAACGACCGAAAGCGCAGACCCGAGGATCGCATCCTTCGTCTCGTTCGTGCCGTGGGGGATGGCCAGCTCGTTGCCCATGTAGGTCGAGACCGTCATCTCGCGCTGCTGCATCGCATCGAAGTACTGCGAGGTGACGGCGCCCGCGGCTTCAAGGATGTCGGCGGCCTCTTTCATGGCCTCCTCCCGCGTCGCGGAGCCGGAGTGGATGCGGACCTGACCGAGGGTGAGGACGTCGCGTGCCATGGTGATGCCTTTCTGTTGAACAACCTCTAGCGTGTCCCACTTTTCCTCGCTTCGGGTGGCCGATAGCGAGGAAAAGTGGGACACGGTCGTACGGAGCTGGTGCTGCGGGGCCGGTGGCAGAGCGCCGACCGACCCCGCAACCGATCAGACCCTACGCACCATCCTGGTGCTGGTCGCGCACGAGTTCCACGACCTCGTCGTACTTCGGCGAGTTCATGAAGTTGTCGACCGAGACGTGAATCGCCTCGGGCGTCTTCTGGCGAGCCCGGTCGGTGAGCTGGTTCTGCGTGATGATCAGGTCGGCCGATCCGTCGAGGTTCGCGATCGCCTTGTTGGTGACCGTGACATCGTCGATGCCCGCCTTCTTGATCTTGTTGCGCAGGACGCTCGCGCCCATGGCAGACGAACCCATACCCGCGTCGCACGCGAAGACGATCGTCTTGACCTGCTTCGTGGTGAGCAGCCCGCCGTCGGCGCGGCCGCCGGTTTCGCGCTCCGTCTCGAGCTTGTCGAGCGCTGCATCCGCGTCACGGTCGGCGGCACGGTCCGAACCCGACGAGACGCGAAGTGCGTCCATCGCGGCCGAGGACTTGCCCTTGTTGGCTTCGGTCTGAGCGATCGCGGCGCCGAACGTGTCGGCTTCGGCGAGCAGGTCCCGCTTGCGCGAAGCCCGCAGGATGACCGCGGTGATCAGGAACGTCACCGTCGCGGCGAGAAGCACCGACAAGTACACGACCAGCAGGTTCGTGATTCCACCAGCAGCCGGACTGGAAGCCGCGGCGGTCACCGCGATGATGCTTCCGGGCGCCGCCGGGAAGGCGAGGCCGCCACCGAGGATCATGTTCGTCGTGACACCGGTCGCGCCACCCGCGATGAGGGCGAGGATCGTCATCGGCTTCGACAGTGCGTACGGGAAGTAGATCTCGTGGATACCGCCGAGGAACTGGATGACCGCCGCACCCGGTGCCGAGGCCTTCGCCGCGCCGACACCGAAGAACGAGAACGCCAGCAGCAGGCCGAGGCCCGGGCCGGGGTTGGCCTCGATGAGGAACAGGATCGACTTGCCGGTCTCGGTCGCCTGCTCGATGCCGAGCGGGGTGAAGACACCGTGGTTGATCGCGTTGTTGAGGAACAGCACCTTCGCCGGCTCGACGATGATCGAGACGAAGGGCAGCAAGCTCAGGCTCACGAGCCACGCGACCGCGGCACCCAGGATGTCGCTGAACCACAGGATCGCCGGTCCGAAGATGAAGAAGCCGAGGATCGCCAGCAGCATGCCGAGGATGCCTGCCGAGAAGTTGTTCACGAGCATCTCGAACCCGGGCTTGATCTTGCCGTCCCAGATCTTGTCCATCCACTTGGTGACATAGGCCGCGAACGGTCCCATGATCATCGCGCCGAGGAACATCGGGATGTTCGTGCCCACGATGACACCCATGACGGCGATCGTGGCGACGACGCCACCGCGCTCGCCGTAGACCATGCGGCCCGCGGTGTTGGCGATGAGGAGGGGCAGCAGGTACGTGATCATCGGGCCGACGAGGCCGACGAACTGCGGGAACGTGTTGCCGTCGTCATCGACCGCCAGCGCCGTCATGGCGCCCGGCCAGTTGATCAGGTCCGCGTTGCCGAAGCCGCCGAGGAGCGGTGCGACCGGGGTCCATCCGCCGAGCCAACCCACCGCGATGAAGAGCATCGTGATGAAGCCCCAGGCGATGAACGCCGCGATATTGGGCATGATCATGCCCGAGAGGAACGTGCCGAAGCGCTGGACTCCGACTCGCGCCTTGTTGACCCCGCTCTTCGCGGGGGGTGACGTCGTCGTCATGACTGTGTCTCTTTCTCTCGTGTGTCGGTCGGCGAGGATGCCGGGGTGGATGCGGCGGTGGCTGCTGCCAAGGCCGCGGATCGGGCGGATGCCGCGTCATTCGCGGCGAGGGCTGCCTCGGCGATGCGGCGTGCATCTCCGAGGGAGTGGGTGAGCAGGATGGCGCGAACATCCGCGAGCGCCGTGGGCGCCATCGAGAGGGTCGTGGCGCCGAGACCCACGAGCACCACGGCCAGGAGCGGGTCGGCCGCCGCCTCGCCGCAGATGCCGACCGGCTTGCCCGTTGCGCGGCCGGCGTCGCCGACCTCGCGGATCAGCCGGAGCACCGCGGGATGCCACGGGTCCTGGAACGAGGCGACCGACCCCAGCAGACGATCCGCGGCCAGCGTGTACTGCGTCAGGTCGTTCGTGCCGATCGACGCGAAGTCGGCGTGCGCGAGAACACGGTCCGCCAGCAGCGCGCTGGAGGGCACCTCGATCATCACACCGGCCGTCTTGAGGCCGTACTCGCGGGCGATCGTGACGAAGTACTCCGTCTCTTCGACCGTCGCCACCATCGGCGCCATGACCCAGAGGTCGGCCGACGTCCGGGCATCCGCTTCTGCTAGCGCGGTCAGCTGCTCGCGCAGGATGTCCTCGCTGGCGCGCAGCGCCCGCAGGCCCCGGAGCCCGAGCGCCGGGTTCTCTTCGTGCGCGTCGTTGAGGAACGGCAGGGGCTTGTCGGCTCCGGCATCCAGCACCCGCACGACGACCTTCTTGCCCGGGAACGCTTCGAGCAGCTGGGTGTATGAGTCCCGCTGCTGGGCGATCGTCGGCGCCTGACTGGCGCTCAGGAACAGGAACTCGGTGCGGAACAGCCCGACGCCCTCGGCGCCGAGTTCGATGGCCTCGGCTGCGCCCTTCGGCGACCCGAGATTCGCGAGCAGCGGCACCGGGGTCCCGTCGGCGAGGGCTCCCGGGGTGATGGGGGCTGACGCCGCGTCACGTCGCGCGTCCGCCCGGTTCTGCGCCCGGGCGAGCTCCTCGGCGGTCGGGTCGGTGACGACGACGTGCGCCGCGGCATCCACGATCACCGTGTCGCCGTCGGCGAGTTCTTTCGCGGCCGCGACGCCGACCACGGCGACGATGGACTTCTCGCGGGCGAGGATCGCCGTGTGCGACGTCGGCCCGCCCTCGGTCGTGACCAGCGCCAGCACCATGTCGAGGTCCAGCAGCGCGGTGTCGGCCGGCGCCAGATCTTTTGCCACGAGGACGAACGGATGCCCGGGGTCGGGCACACCCGGGGCCGGCACGCCGCGGAGGTTCGCGATGACACGCTGCGCCACGTCGTCGAGATCCGCGGCTCGTTCGCCGAGATATCCGCCGACCGCTTCGAGCTGCGCGCGGAACGACTGGAAGGCATCGAACACCGCGAACTCGGCCGTCTTGCCGGCCAGAATCCGCGTGTCGAGCTCTTCTTCGAGGGTCGGGTCCTCGGCCATCATGGCCTGGGCCTCGAGCACCTCCTGAGCCATGCCGCCCGCCGTGACGGCGCGGGATTCGAGCTCGCGGGCGACTTCCGCGACCGCGGCGCGGGCGCGGGCGGTCTCTTCTTCCGGAGTCCGCTCGCTCGCTGTGTCGGTGGGCGACGGCAGGGGCTCGGCCATGCGGGCGACCGGGCCCTGGGCGACGCCCAGTCCGATGCCGACTCCCCGCAGCTCTGCCATGCTCACGCCGCGTCGTGGTCGGTGGTGAGCAGCTCGGCGAGGCGGTCCAGCGTCGCCTCACCGGCATCCTGGTCGTCGGTGTCGACCGCGAGTGTGACGTAGTCGCCGTGCTCGACACCCAGCGAGATGACACCGAGGATGCTGGCGGCGTTGATGGGCTTGCCCGAGTCCTTCGCGACGGTCACCGGGAAACCGGCCTCCTTCGCCGCCTGTGCGAACATCTTCGCCGGGCGGGCGTGCAGTCCGTGTGAAGATCCGATACGCACGGTGCGAGTGATCTCAGCCATGGGGTGTCCTTTCAATGGGGGAGTCAGTGGTCGGTGGGGGTCAGGGGCAAATCGGTGGTCAGCGCTGGAAGAACGGCTCGAAGTGTGCGCGTGCCGTCCATATCGGCGAAGACGTCTTCCGGCAGCAGGATGACCTGAACGCTCCGCTGCGCGGCGAGATGCTCGAGATCGGGGAGTTCGCGGGCGAGGTGCGGCGCGACGAGAAGAATGTCGGTGGAGTCGAGGTCGACGGCGAGCGATTCGACGGTGCCGGCGAGAGCCTGCACGGAGAGCCCGGCGTTCTGCGCAGCATGGCGCAGTCGCATCGCCACGAAGGTGCTGGACGCACCCGCGCCACAGATCACGAGGATCCTCATCGATCCGTACCTCCTTCTGTTCCATTGTTGTGAGATCGCTGTGAGCCGACAATGCACTCCGCCTTCCGCCCCCGCGGAAAGCGCTTTCGGGTGACCAGCCCTGGACACGACCGACGTGATTGACTGAGCGGGACGCGCGATCTCGCCGCGCGTCATCCGGGAAAGGTGGCGACGCGTGACGAGGGCGCGACAAGACCGGGTCATCGCCCTGCTGGCGCGTGATGGCGAGTGGGTTACCGCCGCGACGCTTGCGGACGCGCTCGGCGTCACGCCACGAAGCATCCGGAGTTACGTCACCTCGATCAATGCACGTCTCGCCGACATCGACCCCATCGAGTCCGGGCCGTTCGGGTACCGCATCGATCCGGCGACGGTCGCATCCCTTCGCGATGTGGCTCCGGATGCCTCGACACCGCGGGACCGCCTGCATGCCCTCGTGCGTGCCCTTCTCGATGCCGACGACGGGATCGAGGTGTATGCGACGGCAGCGAGCCTCTTCGTCAGCGAGGCGACGCTCGAGGGGGACCTGGCTCGAGTGCGGGCGCTGCTCGCCGGTGCGGGCCTGTCTCTCGAGCGTTCGGGCTCCGTCCTCCGGTTGCGCGGGCCGGAAGAAGCCCAACGGCGTCTGCTCAGTCGGCTCGTCCACGACGAGATGGATGCCGGAGCTCTGGAAACACCTCTCCTGCGCCGCTCCCTGGCCGCCGAGTACGTTGATCCGGACGCGCTGGCCAGCTTCAAAGACGATCTCGTGGCCGAGCTCGCGGCCCACGGCTTCTACATCAACGAGTACGCGATCACCGATGTGCTGCTCCACGTGGCGATCGCGGTGGACCGCACGCGCCGTCGCCGGGTGATCGCCGACGCTGCCGACTCGGGTGCTGACTCGGGTGTCGCGGCGATCGTCGGAAGGCTCGCGGAGGATCGCTTCGGCGTCGATCTCGGCCTCGCCGACCGGCGGCACCTCGCCACACTGTTGCAGACGCGTGTGGTCGCGCCCGCGGACGAGGGCGGGGACCAGCGCGAGCTCCTCGAACCCGATGTCGAAGCGGCCGTGCGCAATGCCGTGGGCCGTGCCGTCGAGGAGTTCGGCGTCGACCTCGGCCACGAGGACTTCGTGCTGCGCCTCGCCCTGCACGTGCAGAACCTGCGGCACCGCTCCCGCGTCGGTGCGTGGTCGCGCAACCCGCTGACGCGCTCGATCAAGTCGAGCTATCCGATGATCTTCGAGGTCGCGGTGTTCCTGGCGCTCCAACTGCAGGAGCGCCTCGGTCTCGAACTGCACGACGACGAGCTCGCCTACATTGCGATGCACGTCGGGGGGCGGCTCGAGCGCAGCAGACGAGCGGATGCGATCGTCACCGCCACGATCGTCTGCCCCGGCTACTACGAACTGCACGAGCTGTTGCGATCGAGCGTCGACCGGTCACTCGGCCGCTCGATCGAGGTCGTGACCGTCGAGACACGTGCCGACCCGGATTGGGCGGCGATTTCGACCGATCTGGTGCTGACGACGATTGCGCCACCCGAGGCATCCGATCGCATCGTGCGCGTGCAGCCCTTCTTGACCGAAGGGGATGTCGAACGGGTCGGCACGGCCGCCGCGCGCGTGCGGCGAGGACGCCGCCTAGCCCGGTTGCGGGGCGAACTCGAGCAGTATTTTGATGCCGCCGCCTTCGTGCGGGGCCTCGACCCCGCGGAATCGGACGAGGCGATCATCCGGCGACTCGGGGCGCCTCTGCTCGAGGCCGGGGTGATCGACGGCGACTACATCGAGCGCACGATCGAGCGCGAACGCCTGTCTTCCACCGCTTTCACGGACGCCCTCGCCGTGCCGCACGCGCTCACGATGACGGCGACGCGCACGGCGATCTCGATCGCGGTGTCCGAGCAGTCCGTGCCGTGGGGCGATTCGCGCGTCCAGGTCGTGGCATTGGTGGCTTTCAGCGAGGGTGATCGGGCCGCGTTCCAGACCGTGTTCGAGCAGCTCGT
This sequence comes from Microbacterium sp. C448, assembly GCF_000582705.2. Taxonomy (NCBI): domain Bacteria; kingdom Bacillati; phylum Actinomycetota; class Actinomycetes; order Micrococcales; family Microbacteriaceae; genus Microbacterium; species Microbacterium sp. C448. Next base: position 9,070 of record NZ_HG779680.1, on the reverse strand, counting down.
CGAAGTGTTCTCGGAGCGAGAGAGCGTGCAGCGGATCCTTCGCCGCGGTACCGACTTTCCGGCTTTCCTCGACGAACTCGTCGCGGTCATCGACGGCTGACGCAGGGCGGGTGATGGCCCGTCACGTACAGTGGGCGCACATGCCCCACGGGGCTCATCGATTGCGGGGTCGCGGGAGGTGACATGGGGGTTGGCAGCGTGGAGCGCGCCATCACCGTCGCGGCGACGGCCGGACTGCACGCCCGTCCGGCGGCCGAGTTCGTCCGCCTTGCGAGTGCTCACCCGGGGGCCGTCGAGGTGCGCGCGGAGGGCCGCCCGCCGGTCGATGGCGCGAGCATCCTGGGGCTCATGACGCTCGACGTCGATCGCGGTGAGACGATCGTCGTCGCGGTCGACGGGCCCGAGGCCGAGGCGCTACTCGACCGCCTCGAGGCCATTCTCGACCCGGGGTAGCGGGCCACGGCGTCGTCCTCTCCGTACTGTCTTTCGCGCCCCCTCACGCGGCACCGGCCGGAAGCGGGGCAGGTTGGGTGCTGTGGGGCAGGTTTCTCCATGCCCCACAGCACGAAACCTGCCCCACATCGCAGGATTCCGGTCAACGGTGGCTCCTCGGCACGATGCCGAACTGGGCGAGCCGGGTGCCCAGCACGAGATGGGACCCGAGGTGTGCCGAACCCCAGCGACCGAATCGCCATTGCGTGGTGCCCCGGATCCAGTCCTCGCGCCACTTCTCATCGAGGAGCGCCTGCTGAGTCGTGCGACCGCCGAGGTACGCGGCATCGGTGTACTTGGCGTCTCCGTCGAATTCGCCGAACGCGTTCACGTCGGCCAGGCCGAAGTCGACGAAAAACCGTCGTCCGTTCGGCCCCACGACCATGACCTGCAGACGCGGAACCGCGAAGCCGAGGCGCACGAGGTAAAGCCGGCTCACGCTCTCTCCGGGCAGTTGCGCTCGAGGGTCGGCGAACTCGATCACACGCTGGCTCCGGGCCGAGCCACGCGGGAGGGATGCGGCGACTTCCCGCGCCCGCGCCCGAAGCAACTCCACCCCGGGATACTCATGATCGGTCGATACAGCTCTCAACGCGGCATCCGCGACGATGACGGACGTCTCCGCGCTGAATGCGCGCGCCGTATCAGCGATCGTGCGCGCGACATCCGTCACGACCAGTCCGCGAACAGTCGTCAGTCCGACATCTGTCGCCCCGCGATGCCGGATGACTCCGGGAGCCGAACCTTTGCGGGGCTCGGGGATCACGGTGTGCACACGATGAGGACCGGTCCGGAACAGTGGCAGTCCGTGCAACGCGGCGGCGGTGATGTGCGAGAAAACCGGCTCGATGCCGGCGCTCATCTGCCAGGCGCGAGCTACCACCACCATCCGACCTTCGGCCCGCAGCTCCGACCACCCCTTCCCCTGCGCGAAGATGCCGCGCCTGACGCGCACGAACGTGCCGTCATCGATGAGTTTTTGCACCTGGCGTGATGTCAGCCCGGCTCGAGTCAGGTCAGAGGTACGGGTGAGTTCGACATCGTACGGATCGATCATCGGCCCATCCTGATCGCGCACCAGCACGCTGCCACGCAATCCGGAGCCGCCGGGGGGAGGGGTAGCCTCGCCCGGCGTTGGGGAGGGCGCTCGCAAACTGGGGCAGGTTTGGTGCTGCGGGGCATGCAGGAACCTGCCCCAGAGCACCAAACCTGCCCCAGTCGCGCGCCTCAGCGCGTCAGCGCGTCAGATGGGCGATCTCAGCCCTGGAGCCGGGCGATCAGGGCGCGCGACGCGTCCTCCAAAACGGCCGTGCGAGAGGCGGCGTCCTCTGCCGAATCGCCCCGTACGTCGATGTACACCTTCAGCTTCGGCTCGGTGCCGCTCGGGCGCACGATCAGCCGCGACCCGTCGTCGAGCCACAATCGCACCACGTCGCCGGGAGGCAGCGCCCCCGAACCCTCGAGCAGGTCGTCGACACGGGAGACATGGATGCCTCCGATGTCGGTCGGATGCTCCGCCCGCAGCCGCGCCATGATGTGCCCGATCACCGCGAGGTCATCGACCCGCATCGACACCTGCGCACTGGCGAAATGCCCGAACTGCGTCGCCATGTCCGCGAGCATGCCGCCCAGCGTCGAGCCGGACGCGCGCGCCTGAACCGCAAGCTCGAGCAGCGCGACCGCGGCGGAGAGCCCGTCCTTATCGCGAACGACGTGCGGGTCGACGAGGTATCCGAGCGCCTCTTCGAAGCCGAAGACCATTCCGGGCGCACGCGAAATCCATTTGAACCCGGTCAGCGTCTCGTGAAAGTCGAGGCCGTAGTGCCCCGCGATCGCCGCGAGCCCCGGCGACGACACGAGCGAGCACGCCAGGGACGAGCCCTCGGGCGCCCCCGCGGCGCGCGCCTGCCGGGCTGCTCGCCAGCCGAGCAGCAGTCCAACGTCGTTGCCGCTCAGGCGCCGCCATCCGCCCGCGCCGTCCGGGATCGCCACGGCGAGCCGGTCGGCATCCGGATCGTTCGCCAGGATCAGTTCGGCGCCCGCCTCAACGGCCGCCTCGATCGCGAGATCCATGGCGCCCGGCTCTTCCGGGTTCGGGAACGCGACGGTCGGAAAATCGGGGTCGGGCGCAATCTGCGCATCGACGGTGATGGGTGCGGGATACCCGGCCGTTGACAGCAGGCGATCGAGCGTCTCGTGCCCGACGCCGTGCATCGCGGTGTACACCCAGCGCAGGTCGCGAGCGCCTTCGGGAGCGGGCGCGGTGGCCGCGGTCTGGGCGACGTAGGCGTCGAGGATGTCCTCGCCTGGCACCTCGAATCCGAGCGATCGCGGGATGCGCGAGACCGGGACGTCCGCCGCGATGTCGTCGATGCGCGCCGCGATCTCGGCGTCCGCGGGGGACACGATCTGCGCCCCGTCGTCCTCGCCGCCGAGATAGACCTTGTACCCGTTGTCGCGCGGCGGGTTGTGGCTGGCGGTGACCATCACGCCGGCGTCCGCCCCGAGATGCCGCACTGCGAACGCCAGCACGGGCGTCGGCAGCATGCGGGGGAGCAGGATGGCGCGCAGCCCCGCGCCCGCGAAAATCTCGGCCGAATCTCGAGCGAACACCGCGGAATTCTTGCGTCCGTCGTACCCGATCACGATCGAGGCGGGCGTCTCCGGGGTGGAAGCCGGCACCCGGTCACGCACGAAGGCCGCGAGACCGGCGGCGCTCTGCGCGACCAGCACCCGATTCATCCGGTTGCTGCCGGCCCCGAGCTCGCCACGCAGACCCGCGGTCCCGAACGCCAGACGGGTGTCGAATCGGTCGTGCAACGAGGCGGATGCCTCGGCATCGCCGCCCTCGGCGCGTTCGATCAGCCCGGCCAGCTCATCCCGTGTCTCGGGGTCCGGGTCTTCGGCGAGCCACGCGCGCGCGGCCTCGAGCGCGGAATCGGCGGACGCGGCAGCATCCGCGCCCCAAGGGATCGTCTCGGTCATAGCTCGCCGATCACGCGGGCGAGCAGCGATGAAATCACAGGCTCGGCCTCGCGACCGGCCTCGATGACCTCTTCATGGCTGAGCGGGGTCTTCTGGATGCCGGCGGCCAGGTTGGTGATGAGCGAGAAGCCGAGCACCTCCATGCCCGCCTGACGCGCCGCGATCGCTTCGAGGGCAGTCGACATTCCGACGATGTGCCCGCCGATCGCCTTCGCCATCTGCACCTCGGCGGGGGTTTCGTAGTGGGGTCCCCGGAACTGGCAGTACACGCCCTCGTCGAGGCTCGGGTCGACGGTTCGGGCGATGTCGCGCAGCCGCGTCGAATAGAGGTCGGTCAGGTCGATGAACGTCGCACCCTCGAGAGGGGAGTCGGCGGTGAGATTGATGTGGTCGCTGATCAGGACCGGCTGGCCGGGCGCCCAGGTTTCGCGGATCCCGCCCGCACCGTTCGTGAGCACCATGATCTGCGCCCCCGCCGCGGCGGCGGTCCGCACGCTGTGGACGACGCGTCGGACCCCGTGGCCCTCGTAGTAGTGGGTGCGCGCCCCGATGACCAGCACGTGCTTGCCGCCGGGTGTCCGGACGCTCCGCAGGGTTCCGACGTGGCCCTCGAGGGCGGGCTTGCTGAATCCCGTGACTTCGGTCGCCGGGAAGGATGCGACGGTGTCTCCGATGAGTTCCGCGGCGCGGCCCCAGCCCGATCCGAGCGTCAGGGCCATGTCGTGCTTCTCGACGCCGGTCAGCCGCGCGATATCGGCGGCCGCCTCGGCTGCGATCGCGAACGGGTCCGCAGCGGGGTCATCGAGGGGGTGGGGGGTATGCGTTGACATCCCCCCACTCTAGGAAGCGCGGGCCCCGTCGGCCACACGCGACGCGATGGATGCGAGCGGAAGGGCTGAAGCGCGCCGTGCTGGCTCCAGGGCCGTGTCGTCAGCCCGCGTTGCCGCGGATGACACAATGGGGACCATGTCGGGTGAGTTCGAACGCACACAGAGAATCGCAATCATCGGTGGCGGGCCCGGTGGCTATGAGGCGGCGCTGTCCGGCGTCCAACTCGGCGCCGAAGTCACTCTCGTCGAACGAGCCGGTGTCGGGGGGTCCGCGGTCATCACGGATGTCGTGCCGTCGAAGACCCTCATCGCCACCGCGGAGGCGGCGAAGGCGATCTCCGAAGCATCCGATCTCGGCGTCCAATTCTTCGCCCGCAATTCGGACGGCAAGCCCAGCCGACCGGAGGTGGCGATCAATCTCGCCGCCGTGAACAAGCGTCTGCTCTCGCTTGCCCGCCAGCAGTCGGAGGACATGCGTCAGACGCTCCTCGACGCGGGCGTCCGCATCATTTCGGGTCACGGTCGGCTCGAGGGCCCCGGCGCCGTGGTCGTTTCGACCGGTCCGCACGGCACCGACTTCGACCGCGTCGAAGCCGACACGCTCGTCATCTCGGTCGGCGCATCGCCCCGTGAACTGCCGAGCGCGAAGCCCGATGGCGAGCGCATCCTGACCTGGACGCAGCTCTACGACATGCCCACGCTCCCCGAGCACCTGATCGTGGTCGGGTCGGGCGTCACCGGCGCCGAGTTCGCCTCGGCGTACATGAACCTCGGTGCCAAGGTCACGCTCGTCTCGAGCCGCGACCAAGTTCTGCCGGGTGAGGACGCGGATGCCGCGGCCGTGCTCGAGAAGGTCTTCCGCCGTGGCGGCATGACCCTGCTCTCGAAGGCACGCGCCGATTCTGTCGTCCGCGACGGCGACGGCGTGGTCGTGACCCTCGCCGACGGGCGCCGCATCGAGGGCAGCCACTGTCTGATGGCCGTCGGGTCCATCCCGAACACGGCGGGGCTCGGCCTCGAAGAGGCGGGCGTGCAGATGACATCGTCCGGCAACATTCGCGTCAACCGCGTCTCACGCACCTCCGTCCCGAACATCTACGCCGCGGGCGACTGCACGACGTTCGTCCCGCTTGCATCGGTGGCTTCCATGCAGGGTCGGACGGCCGTGTTCCACGCCATGGGCGACATCGTGATCCCGATCGAGCGCCGCCGGATCGCCGCCAACATCTTCACGGCCCCCGAGATCGCGACGGTCGGATGGTCCGAGCAGGACATCCTCGACGGCAAGATCGAGGGCGTCGTGCATAAGCTGCCGCTCGCCGCGAACCCGCGCGCGAAGATGATGGGCATCACGGATGGCTTCGTGAAGCTCATGGCCCGGCGCGGTTCGGGAACCGTGCTCGGTGGCGTGATCGTCGGACCCAAGGCATCCGAACTCATCTATCCGATCGCGGTGGCGGTCGACCGGCGGCTCAGCGTCGACCAGCTTTCACGCGCATTCGCGGTCTACCCCTCGCTCACGAGCAGCATCACCGACCTGGCGCGTTCGATGCACATCGTCGACCGCGGACCGGATCTCGACGAGGCCTGACGCCCGCGGCACCGGGGCTGAGCGGGTCCCGGCCGCGACGGTGGGCGCCCGCCTCAGCTGATGGTCAGCAGCTGGTGGCCGGCCGAGACGGTGGTTCCGGGGTTGGCGTCGATCCCGCCGACCACGCCGTCCTTGTGCGCTTGGATCGGCTGTTCCATCTTCATGGCCTCCAGCACGACGACCAGGTCACCCTTGACGACCTGCTGGCCGTCCTCGACGGCGAGCTTCACGATCGTCGCCTGCATGGGTGCCTTGACGGCGTTACCGGATGCTCCGGACAGCACGGTCTTCGCGTGATCCCGGCGTGACGGCGGCACGACCGCGGGGCGGCCGGCTGTCGTCGTCGACGAGACGATCCGATCGGGGAGGCTGACTTCGAGGCGCTTGCCCGCGACCTCGACGACGACCGTGTGCCGCGCCTCGGCGGGAGCGGGATCGCTGAGCTCGCCGTCCCACGGCGGGATGTCGTTCGCGAACTCGGTCTCGATCCAGCGGGTGAAGACGCCGAAGGTGCCGTCCTCGGCCGTGAAGGCCGGGTCGCGAACGACCTTGCGGTGGAAGGGCAGCACGGTCGGAAGTCCCGCGACCTCGAACTCGTCGAGCGCGCGGCGGGCGCGGCTGAGCGCCTCGGCCCGGTCGCGGCCGGTGACGATGATCTTCGCCAGCAGCGAGTCGAACGCGCCGCTCACGGTGTCGCCGGCTGTCACACCGGAGTCGAGACGGATGCCGGGGCCACCGAACGTCTTGAAGACGTGGATCGGACCCGGCTGGGGGAGGAAGCCGCGACCCGGGTCCTCGCCGTTGATGCGGAATTCGATCGAGTGTCCGGTGACCTCGGGGTCACCGCCCTCGAGGAGGCCCCCGGCTGCGATGCGGAACTGCTCGCGCACGAGGTCGACGCCCGTGACCTCTTCCGACACAGTGTGTTCAACCTGCAGTCGCGTGTTGACCTCGAGGAACGAGATCGTGCCGTCCGCGCCGATCAAGAACTCGCAGGTGCCCGCACCCACGTAGCCGACCTCGCGCAGGATCGCCTTCGACGATTCGTACAGCGTGCGGGTCTCCTCCGGGGTGAGGAAGGGCGCCGGTGCCTCTTCGACGAGCTTCTGGTGACGGCGCTGGAGGGAGCAGTCGCGGGTTGAGACGACGACGACGTTGCCCGCCGCATCCGCGAGGCACTGCGTCTCGACGTGGCGCGGCTTGTCGAGGTACTTCTCGACGAAGCACTCGCCGCGACCGAAGGCCGTGACGGCCTCGCGCGTGGCCGAGTCGAACAGTTCGGCGATCTCGTCGAACTCGCGGGCGACCTTCAGGCCACGCCCGCCGCCGCCGTACGCGGCCTTAATCGCGACGGGCAGGCCGACCTCCCGGGCGAACGCGATGACCTCATCGGCGTTCGAGACGGGGCCGGGGGTTCCGGGTGCGAGGGGTGCGCCGACCCGCTCCGCGACGTGGCGCGCAGTGACCTTGTCGCCGAGCGCGTCGATTGACTCGGGCGGCGGGCCGATCCAGACCAGTCCCGCGTCGATGACAGCGCGCGCGAAGGCGGAGTTCTCGGCGAGGAAGCCGTAGCCCGGGTGGACGGCATCGGCGCCCGAGCGGCGCGCAACCGAGAGGATCTTCTCTATGGAGAGGTACGTCTCGGCGCTCGTCGCCCCCTCAAGGGCATAGGACTCGTCCGCGAGTCGCGAGTGAAGCGCGTCACGATCCTGATCGGCATACACGGCGACGGACCCGAGCCCGCTGTCGCGGGTGGCGCGGATGATGCGGACTGCGATTTCGCCACGATTGGCGACGAGGACTTTGCCAAATTCGGGCATGGTCGCCAGCCTACCGACGCTCCGGCCCCGTGTTTTGACAGGTCCCGACAAGAAGCCGCGCAGAACGTGGGGGAACGTCTACAACGCCCGCCACAGACTCGTCCATTCCACGCCCAGCTCGCGGGCCAGACGACGAAGGGTGGGCAGAGACATCCCGACGACGGTCGACGGGTCTCCCTCGATCCGCACGATGAACGGGGCGCCGAGGCTGTCGATCGTGAAAGCCCCCGCGACATACAGGGGTTCGCCGGTCGCGACGTATGCGGCGATCTCGACGTCGTCGATGTCGTCCGCGAAGGTGACGGACGCGTAGGCGACCGCGTGCGCCTCGCGCGGCTCGAGTCCGGGGCCGATGCGGAAGACGCTGTGCCCCGAGTGCAGCACTCCCGTCTTGCCGCGCATGGCGTTCCAGCGTGCCGCGGCGTTGTCGGGGGTGTGGGGTTTGCCGAGGATTTCTCCGTCGAGTTCGAACATCGAGTCGCCGCCGATCACGAGTCCGTCGAAGGCGGGGTCCTCTAGGACAAGACGCGCCGCAACGTCCGCCGCCTTGCGTCGTGCCAAGAGCAGGACGTGCTCGTCGGGGGCGAGGGTGCGGGCTTCGGAAGTCTCGACCGCGCGGATGACCTCGTCCTCGTCAACGTCTGGCGCCAGGGTCAGGGGTTCGATGCCGGCCTGGCGCAGCAGCATCAGACGGGCGGGAGAGGTGGAGGCGAGGCAGACGCGCATGTCTCCACGGTAGCGAGCGACGGCGAGGCGCGTCCGTTCGGCGAGAGGTCTCGCGATGGCGACGGGGAAATGGGGCGACGGTGAAATCGGGCGACTGTGAAATGCTCGAGGCGTGGATACCGCCGAAACGATCGACCTCGAGATCACCGGTGTTGCGCACGGCGGCATCTTCGTTGCCCGCCATGAAGGCCGCGTGATCTTCGTCCCCGACGCGATACCGGGCGAGCGGGTGCGCGCACGGATCACGGATGCTTCGCGCCCGGCGTTCTGGCGTGCCGAGGCCGTCGAGGTGCTTGAGGCGGCCGAGACGCGTCGCCCGCACATCTGGCCCGAGGCAGACATCGACAGGGCTCCGCACGAGCGCCCGGGCGGCGCGGACTTCGGACACATCCGTCTCGATGCGCAGCGCGAGCTCAAGGCTCGGGTGCTCCGCGAGGCGTTCGAGCGTTTCGCGCACCGCCCCGTCGACGTGGTCGTCGAGTCCGCGGGAGCCGACGAGACCCCGAACGGTACGGGGTGGCGCACGCGCTTGAGTCTGCACGTCGGCCCGGATGGCGCGGTCGGACCCTACGCGGCACGCTCGCACGACATCGTGCCCGTCACGTCGCACCCCCTGGCCGCTCCGG
>NZ_HG779679.1:0-4503 GCF_000582705.2 Microbacterium sp. C448 | reverse complement strand
CCCGTCGATCCCGTGGAAGTCGCGCAGCACGGTGCTGACCGGCATCACGGCGTTCTCGTCGTTCAGGATCGCCTCGACGATGCGTGCGCTCGAGAGCCCGATCGCGTAGTTCGTCGCCCCCTTGCCGAGGATGACCTTGTACGCGGCATCCCGCACATCGATGGCGATCGCGTCGAGCTCGTCCTGAGACATCCGGGGGTGTCCGGGCGACACCCAGTCGAGGATCGGAACCGAGCCGATCGTGGCCTTCGACCACATCGGGAACTCGGTGTCACCGTGCTCGCCGACGATGTACGCGTGCACGCTCGAGGTCGAAACCCCTGCGCGTTCGGCGAGCTTCCAGCGCAGACGAGACGTGTCGAGCACGGTTCCCGAGGCGAAGATCCGCTCGGGCGGGAGGGCCGTCGCCTCTTGCGCGAGGACGGTCAGAACGTCGCAGGGATTGGTGACGACGACGTAGACGGCGTCGGGCGCGACCGAGAGCAGCTCGGGCATCATCGTGCGCAGGATCCCGGCGTTGACCTCGGCGAGTTCGATGCGCGACTGACCCGGCTTCTGCTTTGCGCCCGCCGTGATGACGACGACGTGGGATCCCTCGACGACGGAGAGGTCGCTGCCGCCGATGATGTCGCTCGCGCCGGTGAACTGGGTGCCGTGCGCCAGGTCGAGCACCTCGGCCTCGACCTTCGCGGTGGCGATGTCGTAGAGCGCCACGTGGCGCGCTGACCCGCGGATGAGTGCGGCGTAGGCGGTGCTTGCCCCCACGCTTCCCGCGCCGACGACGGTGAGTTTGGAGTTCTCGATAGCGCTCATGTCGTCAGTCTCGCAGGGGGCTGACGATAAAGGCAGGGGTAGGGCCCGGAACTAAGGGGCCGATGCGTTTCGACTCACTGCGCTTGATCAACGACCGGGGTGGTGACGCGCGGCGGATTGCGGATGCCGGCGAACGAGACGAGCCCCCCGACTGCCATGAGTGCGGCCGTGACGATCGCCGCGCGGTGGAAGCCGTCGAGGTCGAGCGATCCGCCGACGATCGTCGCCAGCAACGCGATCACGATCAGGCCGGCTACGCGCGACACGGCGTTGTTGACGGCCGAGGCGATGCCCGAGCGATCGGTGTCGATCGCGCCCAGAATGGCTGATGTCAGCGGAGCCACCGTCAGTGAGATCCCGAGACCGAAGACCAGGATGCCGGGCAGCACCTGCGTCCAATACGAGAAGTCGTCGCGGACGGTGAGAAGAAGGAGCGCGCCCGCGGCCATCACCAGCGGTCCGACCGTCATGAACAGGCGCGGGCCGAATCGACCCGAGAGGGCGCCCACGCGGGAGCTCAGCAGGATCAACAGCACCGTGCCCGGCAGGCTCGCGAGGCCCGCGAGGGTGGCGCTCAGGCCGGCGCCCTGCTGCAGGTAGACGCCGACGACGAAGCCGTTCAGGCTCAGCGCGCCGTAGACGAAAGCGGTCGCGACGTTGCCGGTCCAGAAGTTGCGGACTCGGAAGAGGTCGAGCGGCAGGATCGGCGACCGCACGGTCCGCTGGCGCAGCAGGAACGCGATGAACATGGCGAGACCGCCGATGCCCGGGATCAGGATGGCGGGGGATCCCCACCCGAGGTTCGGTTGCTCGATGAGGGCGAACACGAACCCGCCGAGCCCGAGAGTGCAGAGCGCCGCGCCGAGCCAGTCGATCGAGGCATCCGGTCGCCGAACGTCGCGGTGGGTGAGGCGCGTCAGAAGCCAGAGCGTGATCGCGATCGGAAGGACGTTGATCAAGAAGACGAGGCGCCACGAGAGCAGGTCGACGAACAGGCCGCCGATGACGGGGCCGGTGAGCATGGCGCAGGTGGTCAGGGCTGTCCAGATGCCGATCGCCCGACCCTGGGCGGCTCCGCGGAAGGTCGAGGTGATCAGGGCGAGCGAGCTCGGCACGAGGAAGGCGCCCGCCGCGCCTTGGAGTGCACGCGCGATGATGAGGACGATCGGGTCGGGTGCCGCAGCGATCGCGACCGAGGCGATCCCGAAGCCGATCAGACCGATCCGGAGCACGACAATCCGCCCGAATGCGTCGCTCACCGACCCCGCCAGCAGGATGAGCGCGCCAAGGGTGATGAGGTAGGCATCCACGACCCATTGCTGGGTGGTCAGCCCGCCGCCGAGCTCTTCGTCTATCGCCGGCAGCGCAACGGTGACGACCGTGCCGTCGAGGAACGCCACAAAGGATGCGAGCACGGCGACCGCCAGAACGAGGCGCTGTTGGCGGGTCATCGGGGAGGCCATGGGGACAACCTAGCCCTCGACTGGGCTGTGGTGGGCGAGTTCGCGAGCGGATGTGTGCGCGCAGGCGATCGCCCACGATGCGGCAGAACGGCGGCCGTGTCAACCCCCGATCAGAACCCGTGGTGTCGACCGTAACCTCGTGACCTCACATGGCTTCGCTCCGCGTTGCTCGTTCGCCGCATGATCCGTTTCGGAGGCACCGATGCACAGCCCCCCGCGCCCCACGGCCAAATACCCGCTCACGCGGATCGCCGGCCCGTACGGTCACCCGTTTCATCCGATTGCCGTGATCATCCCGATCGGGGCATGGGTGTCGAGCGTCGTGTTCGATCTCATCGCGATCACGCAGTCCTCGCCTGGCGCGTTCGTGATGGGGGCGCGGATCCTCATCATCATCGGGCTGATCGGCGCCGTCGTCGCCGCGGTACTGGGGTTTTTGGACTGGCTGACCATTCCGCGCGGCACGCCCGCCCGAGCCACGGGCACGACGCACATGATCCTTAATCTGATCGCGATGGGCGTTTTCCTCGCGAGCCTGCTGCTGCGCGGCGGCATTTTCAGCGACAGCGACGCCGAAGGCGTGTCGACGTTCGCCGTCATCCTCAGCGTCAGCGGCCTCGCGATCCTCAGCCTCTCGGGTTGGCTCGGCGGCAAGCTCGCGCACACCTTCGGTGTTCGCGTCGCGGACGAGCAAACCCAGCGCGAAGGTCTCGAGCCGCTGCCGTGAACCGAACCGTCACCCACCCAGGAGGTACGCATGCCCGATGAAGACATCTCGTCCGCAAAGCGCCCGGCGACCGTTCTGGCCGGACCTTACGGGCATCCGTTCCATCCGATCGCCGTGACGATCCCGATCGGTGCGTGGATCGCCAGCCTCGTGTTCGACATCATCGGACTCGTCTCGGCGAACCCCGAGCCATTCGCGATCGGGTCGCGGGTGCTGATCGTGATCGGTCTGCTGGGGAGCATCGCCGCGATCTTCTTCGGTGTGCTGGACTACCTGCGCATTCCCGACCGTACCCAGGCCTCGAGCACGGCGACCTTCCATATGGGTCTGAACATCACCGTCTGCGGCGCATACGCCGTGCAGCTCTTCTTCCGCAGCACCACGGACGAGATCCCGCTCGGGGCGTTCGTCGTCAGCATCCTGAGCCTGTTGATCTTGAGCATTTCGGGATGGCTCGGCGGCAAGCTCTCGTATCGCTACGGGGTGCGCGTGGCCAGCGAGGCGAAGCAGGCCGAGGCGTTCCGCGTGGAGTGAGCCGGGCGCTGTACTTGTGCGATTGGCGGGGGGACGTGTAGGCACGTAAGCTATTCCGCGGTGACGTGTCCGAGCGGCCGAAGGTGCAACTCTCGAAAAGTTGTGTAGGGTAACCCCCTACCGTGGGTTCAAATCCCACCGTCACCGCCATCGTCGAAGCCCCGCGAACCTTTGGAAACACTGGGATCGCGGGGCTTCTGTCTTTCACGAATTCGGCTTGTGGGAAAGATTTGGGAAAGAACGTGCTTCCCAGCGGCCTATTCGGAGCGTTCCGGGCGCCCGGAACGACGCGCGAGAACAGCTCGAGGTGTCGTTTAGCGGGCAGGGTTGTAGCTGCCTGGAGCGATTCCGGGCGGGATGTACGGGCCTGTTGCGTGCGGGTCGCTCGGCGAGGTTCTCGGCGACTCATGAAGAGTGACAGTGCGTGCGTCGCGTGCGCGGCTGAGTGCGTGTGCGACGAGGTCGAGGTCGTCGTCGAAGAGGTCGGCGTAGGTGTCGAGGGTCATCGCGGCGGAGGCGTGTCCGAGCATGCGCTGGACGGCTTTCACGTTCGCTCCGGCGCTGATAGCAAGGCTGGCTGCGGTGTGGCGCAGGTCGTGCGGTGTGACATGAGGGAAGGTGGGGTCGATCGCACCAGCGCGGCGGACCGCCCCAGCGAACCATCCGTCCTGCGAGTTCGGCAACAGCATGTGGGATGCGCCATCGCCGAGCAGGAGATCGCTGTGAGACTTGCCGATCATCTTGGCGTGAAGCATTGGCTCGATGAACTCGGGGTAGGGCACTGATCGGGTGACGTGTGATTTGGGAGTACCTGTATGGATCGTGCCATTGACCATCACGGCATTCTCTTGCACCTGCACGCGGCCACGGCTGATGTCGACATCTCTTACCCGCAGACCCGTCGCTTCTCCCCACCGCAGGCCGGTATAGGCGAGGAAGTAGATGACCTCCGGGTACAACGACTGG
>NZ_HG779678.1:0-12856 GCF_000582705.2 Microbacterium sp. C448 | reverse complement strand
GGTCCACCTGCGTGTGAGTCAGGTAAACCCGCCGCTTCGCGCGCTTCTTCGGTAACCGGATGCCGCGCGCGGGGTTCTCGGGAATGCGCCGATCGCGCACGGCGATGTCGAGGATCGAGGAGAGGATGCCGTACGCCCTGATGACGGTGGTCGCGCCCCGCTTGCCGGCGAGCGTGGTGACCCACGACCGCACATCGCTGTAGCGCACGGCACCGATCTGCACCCGGCCCCAGCGCGGTTGCACGTGGACCCGCCACACGGACTGGAGTGGGTGGTAGGAGGAAGGCTTCAGTACCGCGGCCTGGTCCTGCAGCCAGGTTGTGCCGAGCTCGTCGATCGTGATCTTGCCGTCGACCGGATCGATAAATTGGCTGCTTGAGATCGATACGGTGACAGTTGCGAGGAACTCTTCGGCGTCGAACTTGGTACGGAAGCCGCGCTTGTTGCCTTGGCGGCCATCGGGCTTCTTGAAGCGGACGAGATACCGCTTGCCTTCTTTCGTCTTGTAAGGGTGGACGCTACCCATCCGCCTGTCGGCCGGGCGTGTAGCTCATTCCTTCGAGGCGTCCTGCGGCGCGGGCTTTGTAGATCCAGTCCGCGGCGGTGCGGTGGGGGACGCCGAGTTCGACTTGGACGGCTTTGACGGGGGGTAGTCCGGCGAGGGCTGCGGTGCCGTAGAGGATTTCGATGACGTCCAGGCGTTCGGCTTTCATGCCGCGCTTGACGACTGCTTCGGCCATCCATTCTGGGATGACTCGTCCGTCGCTTGCGGTGAGATCCGCGACGGTGATCCACGCCCCATCATCCGAATCGGACAGTTGCAGGGCGATGCAGTGCGGGATCGCGGTTTGCAGGATTGCCTGCGTCGGTAGGGCAATCTCGACGGCGCGGGAGAACAGAGAGATCAGTCGGGTGGTCGCGACCTCCGGCGGCGCGGTCTCGTTCACGAGGCTGATCTGGCGCCACAGCGGTTCGATGCGGTGCAGGATGTCCACGCCAGGCTGCAGCACGAGTGCCGAGCCGTCCCAGGCGTCAGGATGCACGCCCGGACGGACGCCTCAATGTGTGCGGCGCCCTCGAGGACGTGGACGATCTTGGCGTGCCCAAACACGGCGCGGTGGATGCGTTCGGCGCGCACGCTCTCCACCGCCGACAACGGCGGACCGGCCGGCCGGCCAATAACGTAGCCGCGGCCGGTATCGTCACGATCCCGCAGGGGTGGGACCGCATCCCGTCCGATCAATGGCGCCGTCACGCGTTCATCGACACGACCAGTTCCGTGGCCTCCGGAAGGTTGCGCCGTGGTCACGCCCGATAGCCGATGACAGTGGTCATGCCGGTTTCGGCGTGGTAGATGTTGTGGCAGTGGGCGACCCAGAGACCTGGGTTGTCAGCGTCGAAGTCGACGGTGAGGGTCTGCTTGGGCAGGATGATCGACGTGTCTTTCCGCGGGCCGCCACCTTCATGCTGGTAGGTGTGACCGTGTAGATGGAATGGGTGCCACATCTCGGTGTCATTAGTGATCGTGAACCGGACGCGTTCGCCTTCGCGGATCTCGTGCGCGCCGTCGAGGGGCTGATTCATATCGAACCGTCGCCCGTCGATGCCCCAGTCGTATTCGGCCATACCTCCGGTGAGAGTGATCGCCACGGTCCGATCAGGCTGCCGTGAGGACAGCGCAACGCTGCTATCTGACGTCAGCAGCTGTGCGGTCCCGATCCGGCTGCTAGTGAGCTCCGGGATGCTCACATCGGCCGTCGGTGCTGCCGCGGCGCTGCCGGTGCGGATGACGGCGAAGCCGCGGTCGCGCTTGCCTTCGGCTTGCGCGACGAGGGGAAACACGCCGTCGCCGAGGGTGAGGGTCGCGTCGTAGCGTTCGCCCATGCCGATGAGGATGCTGTCGACTTCGAGCGGTTCCACGGGGAAGCCGTCGGTATGGGTGATGGTGAGCGTGTGACCGCCGATGGCGAGGCGGAACGCGGTGTCGCTGCCGGCGTTGATGATCCGCAGCCGCACCTTCTCGCCGGCCCGCCCGGTGAACTGGGTGGGGTCAGCGGGGGGTTTCCCGTTGACGAGGTAGAGGGGGTAGTAGACGTCGCCGGCGTCGCCGCCGAGCAGATCGGAGGTGGCGCCCATGAGGGTGTTGCCCATCCGCATGAACATGTCGCCCATCCCGCCCGTGTCACCCATCCCGGCGGACAGCTCGTCAAGGACGTCGTCGGGGGTGGCGGTGACGCCGTCGAGCCAGTCGTCGAGGATGATGACCCACTCGTCCTCGTACCCGCCGGGCTCGGCGGGGTCCTCGACGATCAGCGCCCCGTACAGGCCACGGTCCAGCTGCACCCCGACGTGGGGGTGGAACCAGTAGGTGCCGGGATCGGGCGCGATGAACTCGTAGTCGAAACTGGCCCCGGCCTTGATGGGCTGCTGGGTGACCGGCGGGACGCCGTCCATGTCGTTGCGCAGCGCGAGCCCGTGCCAGTGCACGGAGGTGTCCGCCTCGAGCTGGTTCCGGACGGTGGCCTTCAGAGTGTCTCCGGCGCCGAGACGGATCACGGGCGCCGGAACAGACCCGAACGCCCAGGTCGGCGCGGTCGCCCCGGCTAGGTCCAGCACGGTCGGGGCGGCGGTGAGGGTCGCGGTGGTGACCTTCCCGGTGCCGCCGCGGCGCCGCTCGGCGCCTTGGACCTGGGCGCCGTCGGGCTGCACCCAGTTCGCCGCCGGCGCGCAGGATGCCAGCGCGACCGTCGCGACGGCGCCAATGCTGACGCCGAGGAACCCTCGCCGAGTTAGGAGGAAGCGGGGGCGTGGGGCGGGCGACGGGTTCATCGTTGTTTCCTTTCCGGCCGGGAGCGCGGGCCGTGGTTTTCGTCAGGGAGGCCGTCCGGGTCGGACGTCGCATGATCGGCGGAGGCTCGTGGGGCACGATTGCCGGTTGCCGTGACGGCCGAGGGCTCTGAGCGCCTGGATCCGATGGCGAGCAACGCCATTGCGATCAGCACGATCACGGTCCCGATCCAGCCCCACAGGCCCGGGTCCTCGCGCAGGATCAGCAGCGACAGCAGGATCCCGAAGACCGGCACGAGCAGCGTCCACGCGGCGAGGAGGTCGAGCCGGGCACGTCCGATCTCGGTGAACCAGGCGACCGTGGTGGCGGCGGTGCCGACCAGTGATAGGAACAGCAGGGTGAGGATGAACCGGATGTTCCAGTCGATCGTGGGCGGCCCTTCTGTGACGGCTGCGGTGCCGGCGAGGATCGCACCTCCGATGAGCAGCTGAGCTGCCGCCACGATTCGGACGTCTGCGTGCACGATCCGGCCGATGAGGGTGCCGGCGGTGATCGCGGCGGCGGAGGTCAGTGAGAGCCACGCTCCGGTGCCGAGCCCGGAGGGAAGGACGATGATGAGTAGGCCGGTGAAGCCCAGGCCGATCGCGGCGATCGCGGCGGGGGTGGGACGCTCGCGGTAGAGCCACCACGCGGGCAGCAGGATCAGGATTGGCTGCGCGTTGGCGAGCACCGAGGCGATCCCGGTCGACAGTCCGGTCGCGGCGACGAACATCGTCGTGAATGCCAGGGCGATGTTCACCAGTCCGAGGCAGCCGATCAGTGCCCATGTCTTCGGGTCGCGGGGAAGAGGTGCCCGCTGGATGCCGGCGACGGTTGCGAGCGCGACCCCGGCGATGAGGGCTCTCAGTGCCGCGAGCCACAGCGGCGGGGCGTCTTGCAGGCCGACGGTGATCGCGACGAAGCACGACCCCCAGGCGAGCGTGACCCACAGCATCCGCAGCGGTCGGGGGTGCCCGTGCCGGCTGGCGTCCGCGAGGGGGCGGACGACGGTGTTCACGACGACTCTCGCGTGTCGGTCCCGCTGTCGCCCCCGTGGCGTCGATGATTCGAGTCTTGGGCGCCGATGTGGTGGCGGTGGCCGAACAGGTGCATGGCGGCCATGCCGATGATCGCGACGTAGGGCAGCACTGCGACGACGTGGGGAAGGTGGTCGATGAACAGGTAGATCGCGATCCCGAGCACGGAGATCCCGATGATCAGCCACGCCGTCACAGGCATCCGTCGCCGCGGGTCGCCTTCGCCGGGACGTCGGCGGGCGGTTGGTGGTCACCGGTCATGGTCGGGCTCCTCCGCCGGTGTGAGGAAGTCCTGGCGCATGCCGAGGCTCTCGTCGGTGAGGCGGATCGAGGTCGCGGCGTCGGGGACGGTGCCCGTCAGCGCGCGGATCGCGTCGATCGTCTCGGGCACGACGATGGCCTCGTTGTAGACCTGGTAGGCGAGGTAGGCCTCGCTGCCGTTCACGGTGACCAGGTCCTCCCACACGGCGACCTCCCACATGTCTCCCCGGGGGCGGCCGAGATCGCGCATCAGCTCGACGGTGGAGTTGAGGGCGACCAGGCCATCGGACATCCGGATGAACGCGATGCGGGGCGCGGCGCGCAGGGCGTCCAGCACCTCGTCGCGGGTCGCCTCCCGGGTCAGTTGTAGCGTCCAGTAGTGGCTGTGGGTCTGCGTGTGGGCGCCTTTGGCGGCGATGGTGACGACATCGAGTCCGGGGAGCACGGTCTGTGCGTCGGGGCCCTGATGAGAGGGGATGGTCGGTTCTGGGACCATCGTGTTCATGATCCCGCCGAGGTGCGATTCCCACGGGTCGGTGGCGCGGCGGATGAGCACCCCACGGGCGCGCAGCAGGAGTCCGGCCGCATCCAGCGCGCCGAGGATCCGCACGATGCTGGTGGTGTTGCAGGAGACCACCCGGGTGCTGTCCCTGCCGATGGCGCTGGCGTAGTTGGCTTGGGCGACGAAGGAGTGGCCGGTGGTGGAGTGGGACTCGCCGCCTTGGAGCACTGCCTTGACGCCGAGGGCGCGGTAGCGCTCCAGGTTTCCCGCTGCCACATGCTTGGGGGTGGTGTCGACGACGACGTCGCACTGCGCGAGAAGGTCGTCGAGCACTCCCTGTGCGGGCACGTCGGCGCCCCGCATGGCCTGCTGCGCCTCGATGGTGGAGGCGAACACGGGCAGGCGGTTCGCTGCGGACTTGATCCGCCAGTCGGTGGCGATGTCCGCGACGCCGACCAGGTCCATGTCCGACTGCAGCAGGACCGCGTCGGCGACGCGCTTGCCGATGACGCCGTAGCCGTTGACGCCGACTCGAATGGTGTTCATGTGCGTGCCTTTCTGATGAGGGATGGGAGCCGCGGCGGTCATCGCCGTCGCCGCGTGGTCCAGAGCAGGTAGCCGCCGAGTGCGGTGACCACGCTCGCGCCGGCGCCGATCATGACGCCTTCCCGCGAGCGCCATCTCGTGTTCCCGCTGACGAGTTCGCCGATGCCGTTGATCAGGGCGGCGGTGATCATGCCGGCGATCAGGCGATTGCCGATCCGTTCAGCCCGTCCCACGAGCGGTTCCAGTTCGGCCGCGCGCAGGTGCACCTCGAGGCCGCCGTTCTCCAGCACCCGCCGGAGCTGCTTGAGTGTTCCGGGCAGCTCGAGCAGCAGTGCTCCGGCATCCGCGGATGCCTGTGCCCAGCGTTTCGCCAGGGCGGGGAGGGAGAACTGTCGCTGCACGATCCGCTCCGAGAAGGGGGTGAGCGCCTGCAGCATCTCGAACTCGGGGTCGAGCCGTGCCGCCAGTGCCTCGCCCATCATCAGGACCTTGAACAGCAGAGCGGTCTGCTGCGGCAGCTGGAGGTGGTGGTGTCGCAGCAGGGCGAGCAGCTCTCCGAGCAGGTGGCTGAGGTTAATGTCGGACAGGGGGCGTCCGAGATACCGCGACACGAAGACGTCCAGGGAGCGGCCGAGCTCGCCGCGGTCGGAGGTGTTCTTGGTGATCGAGAGCGCGAGCAGGGCGGTGGCGAGCGCGTTGGAGTCTCCGCGGGTGAAGGCGAGCAGCACGTCGGAGAGCTGCTCGGTGACCTCTTCGTCGAGTTGGCCGACCATGCCGAAGTCGATGAGGGCGATGGATCCGTCGGTTTGGATGAACAGGTTGCCCGGGTGCGGGTCGGCGTGGAAGAAGCGGTTCTCGAACACCATGGTGAGGATGAGGTCTGCGCCTCGCCTGGCCAGCTGGTTCCGGTCGATGCCGGCCGCGTCCAGGGCGGGCAGGTCGTCGACTCGGATGCCGTGCATCCGTTCCAGGGTCAGCACGCGTGACGTGGTCGTCTCCCAGAACACCTGAGGGACGGCGACGTCGGGTGAGTCGGCGAAGTCGGCGGCGAACCGCTCCGCGTTCCGGCCCTCCTGCAGATAGTCGAGCTCGGCGCGCAGCGTGCGGGAGAACTCCTCGACGATGCCCGGCAGGTTGTACTGGCGGGCGGCATCCCACCGCTTGTCGGCGCGCTCGGCGAGGTTCTGCAGGATCTCCAGGTCTTCGTGGATCTGGGCGACCGCGCCGGGTCGGCGGACCTTCACGACGACCTGGGTGCCGTCGTGAAGGGTCGCGGCGTATGCCTGCCCGATCGACGCGGCGGCCAGCGGTTGCGGGTCGAACTGTGCGAAGAGCTGTTCGGGGTCCGCGCCGAGCTCCTCGCGGATCACCGCCTTCATCGGCTCCCAGGCCTCGGGCGGCGCGGCGTCCTGAAGCTTGACCAACTCGGCGAGGTAAGCGGCGGGCAGCAGGTCGTTGCGGGTGGACAGCAGCTGGCCGAGTTTGATGAAGGTCGGTCCGAGCTCCTCGAGGGCGAGTCGGAGGTGTTCCGGACTGGTGTAGGGCTCGTCCCGGCGCGCATGCCCGAGAACGCCTTTGTTGAAGGGAATCCACTTCTCCAGTCCGAGCAGCCCGAGGCCGAGCCCGAGTCCGTGGTGCTCGAGGATGGTGGCGATGCGCCGATACCGGCTCCGATGCGTGCTCATCAGTCGAGGCCTCCTTCGCGGTTGGTCGCGTCGCGGGCCGAGGTGCCCGGGCCGATCGCGAACGTCTTGGTCTGTCCGGCCGAGAGCGGCACGGCGACCGCGCCGACGCGCACGTGGATCGCGGGTGCTGAGCCGGCGTGCACGCGAAGCTCCAGGCTGCGGTCACGGAGCATCACGTCGACGAGGTGGCCGCGGTATCGGATCTGGAACCCGACCCGGGTGAGGTTCGGCGGCAGTCGGGGGGCGAAGACGAGCTCGTCGTCACCGAGGGCCATGCCGGCGAAGGAGCGGACGGGCAGGTCGATGGTGCCGGCCATCGCGCCGAGGTGGATCCCTTCGCGGGTGGTGCCGCCCTGGGAGTCGTCGAGATCGGCGATCAGCGCCTCGCGGAACGCGATCCAGGAGCGGGACGGGTCGATGCCGGCCAGGACGGAGGCGTTCACGACTCGGCTGAGCGTCGACCCGTTGGCGGTGCGGGCGAGGTAGTACTCGACCGTGCGGGTCAGGTCCTGCTCGGAGAACGGGTAGCCGAGCGTGGCGAGTTGCGCCCGGAGCCCGTCGTGACCGAGCAGGTAGACCAGCATGACGACGTCGGGCTGCTTGGCGAGCTTGTACCGGTTGGTGCTGTCGTTCTCGGACTCGAGGATGAGATCGAGCCGGCCGATGTTCCCGTACTCCTCGCGGTAGTGGTCCCAGTCCAGCTCCTGCAGGCTCTCGTAGCCGTCGAACTGGGTGAGGATGCCGTCGCGGTGGAACCCCACCGCCAGTCGTGTGCTGAGCCGGGCCCACCCCGCGATCTCCTCGTCGGTGACGCGGAGCCGGTCGCGGAGGCCCTCGCCGCGGTGCCCGTGGAGCAGGGCGAGTGTCCGGGCCGCTCGCGTGGCGACCCACGAGGCGAGGACGTTGGTGTACGTGTTGTCGCGCAGGCCGCTGCCGGGAGCGTCCGGGGCGCCGTCGTGGAACTCGTCGGGTCCCATCACCCCGGCGATGTGGAAGCGGTCGGTGGCAGTGTCGTGCTCGGCGAGCGAGGCGAACAGGCGGGCGACCTCGATGATGAGCTCGCCGCCGCGTTCGGCGAGCCACTCGAGGTCGCCGGTGGCCTGGTAGTGCTGCCAGGCGTTGTAGGCGATGGCGAGGCCGACGTGGCGTTGACGGTGGGAGTTGTCCGGCATCCACCGACCGGAGCGCGGGTTGTAGAGCGCCTCGGGCGTCTCCTCGCGACCGTCGCTGCCGCTCTGCCAGGGGAAGAGGGCTCCGCGGAGTCCGGCGGCGGTCGCCGCGGCGCGGGCGGCGTCCAGTCGCCGCCAGCGGTAGTCGATCAGCGCCCGGCTGATCTCGGGCGTGCGCAGAGCGATCACGGGCAGGACGAACACCTCGTCCCAGAAGACGTGCCCCCGATACCCCTCGCCGTGCAGGCCGCGGGCGGGCACCCCGGCGTCGAGCTCGACGGTGTGCGGCGAGAGGGTCTGGAGCAGGTGGAAGACGTGCAGGTTCAGGATGAGTCGGCTGTGCGTGTCGGCGTCCAGGGTGACCGCGAAGCGTTCCCAGAGTCGCCGCCACGCCGCCGCGTGGCGTTCCCGCAGCGCCTCGACGTCGCCACCGCGTTCGGTGAGCAGGGTCAGGGCGGCACCACCCGGCTCGCTGATGGCCCGATCGTGGGAGGTGTAGATCGCGGCCGTCTTGGTGAGGGTGACCGGTCGACCCTGCTCCAGAGGGATGCGCAGCTCCCGGGTGTGCTGCGATGGCGTGTCGATGCGGTGATCGGTCGCGCTGTCGGTTCCGGTGAGGGTCGAGCGGACGGCGGTGGCGATGTGGACCCGGCTCTGCCGGGTCCGCACCTCGCAGAGGGTGGTGTCGCCGACCTGGCGGAACGTCGGCTGCGTGAGGTGGGTGGCGTCCGATCCGAGA
Organism: Microbacterium sp. C448; assembly: GCF_000582705.2. Taxonomy (NCBI): domain Bacteria; kingdom Bacillati; phylum Actinomycetota; class Actinomycetes; order Micrococcales; family Microbacteriaceae; genus Microbacterium; species Microbacterium sp. C448. Next base: position 4,090 of record NZ_HG779678.1, on the reverse strand, counting down.
TACGCGGCCACGTTGCTGTTGCGCACGCCGGCGTCGATCCCGGCGCGGAGGGTGACCGTGCCGCTCCAGTCGGGGGCGGTGAGCGTGGTTTCCAGCACGGCCAGGTGAGGCTCGTCCAGGGAGGTGAACGTCGTCTGCACGAAGTCGAGTCGATCCCCGTTCGGAGCGGTGAGGACCGCGCGGCGGACGACCAGGCCGCGGCGCAGGTCGAGCTCGCGTCGTTCGCTGTGCGTCACGACCTGGCCGGTGGACAGCCACGGCCCGTCTCCGAGGCGGAGGTCCACCGGAAGCCAGTTGGGAGTGTTGACGAGATGCTCCTCCTCGAGCTCGCGCCCGTGGATGGTGCTCGCCAGTCGGTTGTACACGCCGGCGAGGTAGGTGCCGGGATAGTGGATGCCGTCGTCGTGGTGCTCGGGCCGGGCGCCCCGGGTGGCCAGGTAGCCGTTGCCCAGCGCGGTGAGCGCCTCCCGGTGCCCTTCGTGCGCGGGGTCGAAGCCGTCGTAGACCAGCTGCCACGGATCCGTGGTGGAGACGCCCAGGTCGAGCTCGGCGACATCGGCCAGGACGAGGTCGGCGCCCGCGGCCTCGAGCTGCTCCCGCGCTCCGGCGCGGTCGATGCCGACGACGAAGCCGAAGCCTCCGCGCCTCCCGGCCGCCACGCCGGCGACCGAGTCCTCGACGACCGCGGTGCGGGCCGCGGCGACACCCAGTCGCCGGGCCGCCTCGACGAACATGGCGGGATCCGGCTTGCCTTTCAGGTGATGCGAGAGCGCGATCCGGCCGTCCACCACGGTGTCGAAGCAGCCGGCCAGTCCTGCGGCGGCGAGCATCTGGTGCGCGTTCCGGCTCGCGGTGACCAGCCCGACCGGAACGGCCGCGCCCCGCAGGCGATGCAGCAGCGCCACGGTGCCCGGATAGACGCGCAGCCCGCGGGTGCCCAGCTCCGCCAGGAACAGCTCGTTCTTGCGCGCCGCGAGCCCCGCGATCGTCCACGCCGTTGGTGGGTCGTCGGGATCTCCGGCGTCCAGGGCGATCCCACGGGCCGTCAGGTACGCCGATACCCCGTCCTCGCGGGTTCGCCCATCCACATAGCGGCGGTAGTCGGCGACCGGGTCGAAGGTCGTCTCGGGGTCGTCCACCTGCACACGCGGGTCTCGCAGCACCTCGTCGAACAGCTGCTTCCACGCGGCGGCATGGATCGCGGCGGTGTTCGTGACCACGCCGTCCATGTCGAACAGCACCGCGTCGTAGACGGCATCGAGGTGGTGAGTCCCGCGCTCTGCCGACCGCGGAGTCATCGCGGCGCCTCGCGTCCGGTCATGAGGCGCCGCCGGGCGTCGACGCCGGGGCGAGGCTGCTCGCCTCTGCCGGGGCCGCGGGGGCCTGCTGGGCGGGCAGCCGGAGCCGCTTGAGCAGGAGCGCGTTGACGGCGACGATCACGCTGGAGCCGGACATGCTGATGGCGGCGATCTCCGGGGAGAGCATGATCCCGAACGCGGGGTAGAACACGCCGGCGGCGATCGGCAGCGCGATCGCGTTGTAGCCGATGGCCCAGCCGAGGTTCTGCCGCATCTTCCGCAGCGTGCCCTTCCCGATCTTCAGCGCGATCGCCACGTCCAGCGGGTCGGAGCGCATCAGGACGACATCGGCGGTCTCGATGGCGACGTCGGTGCCGGCGCCGATCGCGATGCCGAGGTCCGCCTGGGCGAGGGCGGGGGCGTCGTTGACGCCGTCGCCGACCATCGCGACCTTCTTGCCGGATGCCTGGAGCTCGGCGATCTTGGCGGACTTGTCCTCGGGGAGCACGTCGGCGATCACGGTGTCGATGCCCAGCAGCGAGGCGATGCGCTCGGCGGTGGGCTTGTTGTCGCCCGTGAGCATCGCCACCTCGATGCCCTGCTCGTGGAGTGCGTCGATCGCGGCTTTCGCGGTGTCGCGGGGGGCGTCGGCGAGGGCGATCACGCCGGCGATCTGCCCGTCGACGGCGAACATGATCGCGGTGCGGCCGCCGTCCGCGAGGGCCTGCTGCTGCGAGACGACCGGGCCGGTGTCGATGCCCTGCGCGGCCATCAGCCGGGCGTTGCCGAGCACCACCTGCTTCCCGTCCACGGTGGCGATCGCGCCCTGCCCGGTGACGTTGCGGAACGCGGACGCGGTGCGGCGCGGGATGTTCCGGCTCTCGGCGTAGGTGACGATCGCCTTGGCCAGCGGGTGCTCCGACTCCCGCTCGAGCGCCGCGGCGAGGGCGAGCAGCTCCAGGTCGTCCATGCCGATGGGGATGTAGTCGGTGACCTCCGGCTCGCCCTTGGTGAGCGTGCCGGTCTTGTCCAGCACGACGGTGTCGATGTGCGCGGCGGTCTCGATGCCGGTGGCGTTCTTGAACAGGACACCACGCTTGGCGCCCAGGCCGGTGCCGACCATGATCGCGGTCGGCGTGGCGAGCCCGAGGGCGTCGGGGCAGGTGATGACGACGACGGTGATCGCGAACAGGATCGCCATCGGCAGCTCCGCCCCGGCGAGGAACCACACCAGGAAGGTCAGGGTGCCGCCGACGAGGGCGAGCAGAACGAGCCAGAACGCGGCCCGGTCGGCGAGGCGCTGGCCGGGGGCCTTGGAGTTCTGCGCCTCCTGCACCAGCTTCACGATCTGCGCCAGCGCGGTGTCCGCGCCGACCTTCGTGGCACGCACCCGGAGCGTGCCGACGGTGTTCACGGTCGCCCCGATCACCTCCGAGCCGGGCGCCTTCTCGACCGGCATGGACTCGCCGGTGACCATCGACTCGTCGATCTCGGACTCGCCGTCCTCGACGACGCCGTCGGTGGGGACCTTCGCGCCGGGGCGGATGAGCATGAGGTCGCCGGGGACGACCTCGGAGGTGGGGATTTCGACCTCCTCGCCGTCGCGGAGGACGACCGCGCGGGCGGGCGCGAGCTCCAGCAGCCGGCGGATGGCGTCGTTCGCACCTCCCCGGGCGCGCATCTCGACCCAGTGGCCGAGCAGCACGAAGGTGGCCAGCACGGTCGCCGCCTCGTAGAAGACCTCGCCGCCGCCGGTGAGGGTGATGACCAGGCTGTAGATCCAGCCGGCGCCGACACCGACCGCGACCAGCACCATCATGTCCAGGGTGCGGGCCCGCAGAGCCCGGTAGGCGCCGTCGAAGAAGATCCAGGCCGAGTAGAAGATCACCGGCAGCGACACGATCAGCATGAACACGTCGTCGCGCAGCCCGAACGGGGCCGGCACCTCGAAGCCGAGCACCTCCCGGCCGATCGGGGACCACAAGGTGATCGGGATCGACAGGATCAACGCGACCAGGAACCGGTTGCGCATGTCCCGGATCATCGCGTCCATCGACATGCCGCCGTGATGCCCGCCGTGGCCCATCACATCCTGCGCGCTGCGGCCGGCCGGCTGAGCCCCGTGATCGTGTCCGCCCTCGGTGGCCGGAGCGTGACCGGCATGCGCGCCGGCGTCCATGGCGGAGTGGTCCGCGTGGTCCGCTGCCGGGTGCGGGTGCTCGTGCCCCGCCGGGGTGTCATGACCGGTGGAGACCGCGCGTCCCTCGTGCTCGGCGTGCTCCTGATAGCCGTCGTGCGCGTCATGCTCGGCGTGGGCATCGTGCTCGGCGTGGTCGTGGTGCTCGGCGTGCTCGTGAGGTTCGTGGGCGGGGTCGCAGATGTGGTCCGGGACGGACTGCCCGGCGCAGTGGTAGCCGCATTCGATCACCCACTGCTGCAGGTGCGCGACCGAGGTGGTCTGCGGGTCGTAGGTGACGGTCGCGGTCTGGGAGACCGGGTTCGCGTCGACGGACAGGACGCCCGGCTGGCGGGCGAGGTGGGCTTCGGTGACGTTCTTGGAGGTCGCGCGGATCATGCCGCTGACCTGCAGGGTCACGGTCTTGGTGTCGGTCATCGGATTTCCTTCGCGGTGGAGGGGCGGTTCAGGTCGGTGTCGGGGTGGGGCCAGCGCCAGTCGGCGACGGCGGGGATGTCGGTGCCGTGCTCGCGGGTGTGGGCGCGGGCGCGCAGGCGGGCGTCGACGAGTTCCTGCCGCAGCTGCGCGTGGGTCGCGGCAAGGCCCGGGACGTGGT
>NZ_HG779677.1:0-9530 GCF_000582705.2 Microbacterium sp. C448 | reverse complement strand
CAGAACCAGAAGACCAGCGGCACACCCGCCTCGCGAGCGAACCACGAGACATCCTCGCTCCCCGTGAACATCCCAGGGTCGAGCACCGTCCCTGCGCCGATCTCGCGGTCGAACGCGGCTGAGAGCCGGGCCGTCGCGTCCGCATCGTTGATCGTCGGGGGCAGCGTGTGGTCGGTCTCGATCGTGGGCGGCACAGGAGCGCCGGATGCCTCGGCCTCAGCGCGTACGATCCGCTCCACTTTCTCGAGCACCTTCGCGCGGGTGCTGTCGTCGGCGTAGCGCAGGCTGAGTTCGAGGCGTGCCTCGGCCGGAATGATGTTGTGCTTCAGGCCCGCGTGGATCGATCCGACCGTCACGACGGCCATCTCGCGCGGGTCGATCTCGCGTGATGCCACGGTCTGCAGGCGCATGACGGTGGCTGCGGCCATGACGATCGGATCGACGGTCGCGTGCGGGCGTGAGCCGTGCCCACCCCGGCCGTGGAGGGTGATCGTGAGGCCGTCCGATGCCGCCATCTGCGTGCCGGGGCGTACGCCGACGATGCCGGTCGGCAGCGGCGTGACATGTTGGCCGAGCACGATGTCGGGGCGCGGGAAGCGCGTGAGCACGCCGTCCGCGATCATCGCTTGGGCTCCGGCTCCGAACTCTTCCGCGGGCTGAATCAGCACGACGATCGTGCCCGACCACTCGCCTGTCGTGCTCGCGAGCTGTTCGATCGCTCCGATCATCGCGGCGACATGCATGTCGTGGCCGCAGGCGTGCATGACGGGAACCTCGGTGCCCTGCGGGTTCAGCCCGCGCGCGGTGCTCGCATACGGCAGCCCGGTCTGCTCCTCCACAGGCAGGCCGTCCATGTCGGCGCGGAGCCAGACGGTCGGACCCTCACCGTTGCGGAGGACGCCGACAACGCCCGTGCCGCCCACACCCTCGGTGACCTCGAGCCCGAGATCGCGGAGGTGTCCAGCCGCGATCGCCGCCGTACGGGTTTCCTGAAACGAGAGTTCCGGATGCTCGTGCAGGTCGACGTAGAGCGCCTCGAGATCGATCGTCATGCGCCCGAGCCTACGCGGGCCGTCGATGCCGTACCCGGATCCGCCCCGCCCGCCTGGCCTGATCGGCTCGCCTGGCAGTAGGTGCGACCTCGGCTGGCTGGAACGCGCATCTACTGCTAGGCGGGCGGATCTGGTGGGGTCGGAAGGGCGGCCGGCGGCGGCGCGGTCGATGCGCGCACCACGAGCTCGAAGGGCAGAACTGTGTGGGGCGGCGGAGCATCCGTCGTCGGACCGGGCTCGAGCAAGTCGAGCACGGTCTCGGCAGCCCGCACACCCTGCTCGCGCGGGAACTGGTCGATACTCGTCAACCGAAACGAGGCTCCGAGCTCGTGCCCGTCCACGCCGACGACCGAAAGGTCCTCCGGTACGCGTATGCCGAGCTCGCGAGCCGTCAGCATCGCGCCGACCGCCATCTCGTCGCTCGCCGCGAAGATCGCCGTCGGTCGCTCCGTCCGCTCCGTCAGCAGCCGGGTAGCCGCCGCCGCGCCCCCCGCGATCGTGAAATCGGATGCTTCGAACAGCTCGTTCTCGGGCGCCACCCCGGCATCCCTCAGCGCCCGTTCGTACCCCCGCCGCCGCTGGGAGGGCACGCGGAAGTCGCTGTCGAACTGGGGGAGCGCCCCGATGTGCGCGATGATGCGGTGCCCGAGCTGGAGGAGGTGCGACGAAGCGAGGGCTCCGACCGCCTCGTCATCGACCGCCAAGCTCGTCATATGCGGGTGCGCGCCACCGATCCGCACAACAGGCACGCCCACGCCGACCAGCGCCTCGGATTCCGCTTCGGCGAGGTCGATCGAGACGGCGATCACGGCATCCACGCGGCGGCGGCGCAGGAACGTACCGAACATCGCGGCACGCGCTGCCGGGTCGTGGCTCAGCACATACAGCGTGATGTCGTAACCGCGCTGCGCGAGGCTGTCGGCGATACCGCCCAATACCGTGCTGAAGAACCACGGATCGAGGAGGGGCAGCAGCACGCCGATGCTGCGGGTGCGGCCCGACGCCAAACTCGATGCCGACGCCTGGACGACGTAGCCCAGGCGATCAGCCGCCTGCTCCACCCGCATCCGTGTTGCGGCCGACACCCGACCGCGACCGCTCAGCGCACGCGAGACGGTCGCGGTCGAGACACCGGCCGCACGAGCAACCTCGTCGATGCCGACCACGGTCGTGCCTAGCGGCCGCCCTCGAGCCAGACGGTCGTGTCCGAACCGATCGCGCCGTCCTCGAGGGGTGCGCTCGCCAGCACAACGGTCGCGCCGGCGGGCAGCTGCACCGGCGTCGCGCCGACGTTCGCAATCACCGTGATGTCGCCGTTGCGGAACGCGAGCACGTCGTCCCCGTAGCCGTCAAGCCATTCGAGTTCGCCGGTGCCCACCGCGTGCGCGCGCCGCTCCGCCAGGGCGCGACGGTAGAGCGAGAGCGTCGAGTCGGGCTGATTCCGCTGCACGTCGCGGGCGAGTTCGGCCCACTGCGTCGGCTGCGGGAGCCAGGATTCCCCGGAGGAGTTGAAGCCATAGGAGGGCCCGTCCGCGGTCCAGGGGATCGGCACGCGGCATCCGTCCCGCCCGTAGCGCTCGCCGTGGGTGCGGAACCACGTCGGGTCCTGCCGGGCATCGTCGGGCAGGTCGACGGCCTCGGGAAGGCCGAGTTCTTCGCCCTGGTAGAGGTATGCGGAGCCGGGGAGCGCGAGCATCATCGTGCTCGCGGCGCGTGCGCGTCGCAGGCCCAGCTCGGGGATCGGCTGCACCTCGGACAGGGGGCCGATACCGGTTCCCTGCGGAACATCGCCCGTGAGCGCGAGCCGGGAGGCGTGGCGAATCACGTCGTGGTTCGACAGCACCCAGGTGCTCGGTGCATCCACCGCGCCATATGCCGCGAGCGATTCGGCAACGACAGCGCGGAGCTTCGGTGCGTTCCACGGCGTCTCGAGGTACTCGAAGTTGAACGCCTGGTGCATCTCATCCGGACGTACCCAGAGTGCCGTCTTGGCCGGCGACGGGAGCCAGGCCTCTGCGGCAAGGGCACGATCGCCCTCATATTCCGCGAGCAGCACATGCCAATCCCGATAGATCTCGTGGACGCCCGGCTGACCCCAGTACGGGACGTCGGCCTCTTCGCCGCCCATGGACGCGGCGTCTGCGGGGGGCGTGTAGTCGGGCAGACCGTCCTTCTTCACGAGTCCGTGAGCGACGTCCACGCGGAACCCGTCGACGCCGCGGTCGAGCCAGAAGCGCAGCACGCCGCGGAATCCCTCGCGCACCTCGTCGTTTGACCAGTCGAAGTCGGGCTGCGAGGTGTCGAACAGGTGCAGGTACCACTGGCCTGGTGTTCCGTCGGGTTCGACGACCCGCGTCCAGGCGGGCCCGCCGAAGACCGACTCCCAGTTGTTCGGCGGCAGCTCGCCGTTCTCGCCGACACCGTCGCGGAACATGTAGCGGGCGCGCTCGGGACTGCCGGGCGCCGCCGCCAGGGCGGCCTGGAACCACACGTGCTGGTCCGAGGAGTGGTTCGGGACCAGATCGACGATCACACGGATGCCGCGGGCATGGGCGCCCTCGAGCATCGCGTCGAAGTCGGCAAGGGTGCCGAAAATGGGGTCGACGTCGCAGTAGTCAGCGACGTCGTACCCGGCATCCTTCTGCGGTGAGGTCATGAACGGCGAGAGCCACAGGGCATCGATGCCGAGTTCCTGCAGGTCATCGAGCTTCGACGTGATGCCGGGCAGGTCGCCGATGCCGTCGTTCGAGGCATCCGCGAACGACCGGGGGTAGATCTGATAGATGACGGCGGATCGCCACCACTCCGAACCGGGGCCGGAGGGCAGGCGGGTCTCGGGCTGCGTTGAGCTTGCGGGAGAAGTCATCCGACCACGTTAGTGCAAGCGCTTGCGCAATCGCTCATTGGCTTGATGTCCCACCTTTTCACCGCAAGGGGAGCTGTGCGGTGAAAAGGTGGGACATCGAGGAGGGGGATGACCGAAACGTTAGGGTGAACCCCGTGCAGACGCCCGATCCCGCAGCCCTTGCCCGCGCCGAGTCGCTCATCGCGGTGATCCCGGACTACCCGCAGCCGGGGATCCTGTTCCGCGACATCATGCCGCTGCTCGCGGATGCCGCGGCGCTCCGGGTCACGATCGATGCCCTCATCGAGCCCTTCGCGGGGACGTACGACGTCGTCGCCGGGATCGAGGCGCGGGGCTTTCTGCTCGCTGGGGCAGCGGCGATGACCGCGGGTGTCGGCCTGATCCCCATTCGTAAGGCGGGCAAGCTGCCCCGGCCCGCGGCATCCGTCTCGTACGCACTCGAATACGGAACGGCCGAGATCGAGGCGCACGACGACATGCCCCACGGCTCACGAGTGCTGCTGCTCGACGACGTGCTGGCGACGGGCGGCACGATCGCCGCGGCACGGACGCTGGTCGAGCGGCTCGGGGGCAGCGTCGCGGGCACTGCCGTGCTGCTCGAGCTCGACGGCCTGGGAGGTCGAGCCGTCGCGGGATCCGACATCCACGCCGTCTTCCACGCCTGAAGAGCGGCCTCGTCAGACCCGGATGCCCCCGCCGAGGTTGACCGGGGAGTCCACGATGTTGCCGACGATGCCGCGGATAACCCCCGTGCCGTCCTCGGTGCGGAGCTGGTCGTACCACTCCTGAGTCGCCGCGACATCAAAAGCGTGGGTCTCCCACGCGCGCTTGCGGGCCCGGATGACGAGATCGCCCGCGCGTTCGGCGCGCACCTGCTGGTACCGCTGCAGGGTGTCTTCGACACCCAAGGTGTTCGTCGCGAACAGGATGCCGAGGGCAAAACTGTCCTCGAGCGCTGAGCACGCACCCTGACCGATGTCCGGCGCCGTGTTGTGGGCCGCGTCACCGAGGATCGCGACCCGACCGTGTACCCACGTATCGAACGGGTCGATGTCCCAGATCTCGACACGATTGAGGGAGGCCGCGGGGTCGATCGAGTCGAGCAGGGCCTGCACTCCGGGGGCCCAGCCCGCAAAGGCCTCGCGCAACGGTGCCGCGCCCTCGGCCTTGTCGTACGGCACGCCGGCAGGCTGCGGCACATCGACGAAGAAGTAGAACCGATCGCCCGCGACCGGCATCACGGCGCAGCGCTTGCCGTCGGCCACGTACGTCGTCCACTGATCGAGAGGCCCGATGTCGGTGTTCGCCGGGACGAGTCCGTTGAAGTTCGTGTATCCCGAGTACGTGCGCTCGATCGTCGGAAGTCCCCGCGCCCCGGTGACGTAGTCGCGGGTGATCGAGCGTGCGCCATCCGCCCCGATCAGCATGTCGGCCGTGTCGGTCGATCCGTCCGCGAAGGTCGCGGTGACCTGCGACCCGTCGTCGTCGATGCCGACGAGCTTCATCGAAAGGTGGATGCGATCCATCCCGACGTGGTCCATCAACAGCGCCTGCAGGTCGGCTCGCGCGATCGGGTAGGACCGTTGTCCGGTCTGCGTCGTGACGGGTTCGAGACTGAAGCGGCAGAGCGTCTCGCCGGTCTTCCCGTCGTAGTAGGCCATGTCGTCCATCAGACCGCCGAGGGCCGCGACCTCGTCGGCCAGTCCCAACCAGTTGAGCACCTTGACGCCGTTGGACCACAGCGACAGCGCAGCCCCGACCGGCTTGTTCTCACGCATCTGGTCGTACACGACGACGTCATGCCCGAGGCGCTGCAGCGCGATCGCGGCGCTCGTGCCGCCGATGCCGGCGCCGATGACGATGACCTTCACGTGATCCTCCGAGACGGTGCGGCTCAACTGCCGCGGTATGTGGAATAGGCGAACGGACTGAGCAGCAGGGGCACGTGGTAGTGCCGGTCCGAATCTTCGACGGTGAAGGTGACGGTCACGAGGGGGTAGAACGCGGGGATGCCCTGGTCGGCGAACCATGCGCCCGTGCCGAAGGTGATGGCGTATATGCCGGGCTCGAGGTGCTCGGGGCCGAGGCCAAGCCGACCATCCGCGTCCGTGAGGCCCTCAGCGACGGCTTCGGTGCCACCACCGGCGAGATGCCTCGCGAGCGATACCGCGACGTTTACCGCGGGAGTGCCGGACGTGGAATCGAGAACGTGGGTCGTCAGGTGCGGGGTCATGCACCCATCCTGTCGTCGGTGAGCGCGCCCCGCAGGCGCAGCAGCGCGATCTCGGCGAGCTGCCGGGTCGCCTCGACTGTCTCGGCCTCGGGGTCGCTCGTGAGCCGCCGCTCGAGGTTCGCCAGGATCTCGTCGGGTGTGCGCCCCGCGGCTCTGATGAGGAACACCCGCCCGAATCGTTCCTCGTATGCCGCATTGCCCACGGCGATCCTGGCGGTCACCTCGTCGGCGGCGGTCGTCATCGCGGCCTGTTCGCGGCGCGAGGCGTCACCCTCCGCTCCCGCAGCGGTCGGTCGTTCGCCGATGCGTGGGTGATGAGCGAGCGCGGCCTCGAGATCGTCCACGCTCCAGCGTTCGGCAAGCGCGGCGGCGAGGGCCTCGATCTCTGCGACGGATGCGTAGGGCCGGCCGGCAACGATGGCGTCGATCCACGCCGAGATGTCGGCCCACACACGGACGACGGACGCCGCGGTCGACGCATCCGCGACGTTGAATTCGGAGAGGAGCACCCGGCCACCGTAACCTCACCGCATTTCTCGGATGTTGCTCTGAGTAACATCCGAGAAACGCCGGGCCTTTAAGTTGGGGCCCATGACCGCTCTTCCCGACGCCCCGCGCGCGCTCGCCGCGCGTCGCGTGTTCATCGACGGGGCGTTCCGTTCCGCTCTGGTTCGCCTCGAGGGCGGGCGTATCGCCGCGATCGAGGAGTACGACCCGGATGCTGGGGTCGCGGCATCCGTCGACGTCTCCGACACGCCGGTCACCGTTCTGCCCGACCACCTCACCCTCTTGCCCGGTCTGGTCGACTCGCACGTTCACCTCGACGAACCGGGCCGCACCGACTGGGAAGGGTTTGAGACGGGGACCGCCGCCGCTGCCGCGGGCGGTGTCACCACGATCGTCGATATGCCGCTGAACAGCGTGCCCGTGACGACGACCCCCGAAGCGCTCGCCGAGAAGCGCGCCGCCACGTCCGGCAAGCTGGCCGTCGACATCGCGTACTGGGGCGGTGCGGTTCCCGAGAACCTCGGATCGCTCGCCGACCTCGCCGCGGCGGGGGTGGTCGGGTTCAAGTGCTTCCTGATGCCCTCCGGCATCGATGAGTTCGGGCACCTGGACGCCGAACAGCTCGAGGCCGCGCTCGCCGAGATCGCCGCGTTCGATGGGCTGCTGATCGTCCACGCCGAAGACCCCGCGCACGTGCACGACGCGCAGACTCTCGGGCCCCACTACGAGGCATTCCTCGCCTCACGCCCACCCGAGAGCGAGCGCGCGGCGATTCGGCTCGTGATCAACACGGCCCGTCGCACCGGCGCCCGCGCGCATATCGTGCACGTGTCCGACGGCGGTGCGCTGGACGACATCCGTGCCGCCAAGGCGGACGGCGTGCGGCTCACAATCGAAACCTGTCCGCACTACCTGACCCTGCGGGCCGAGGACGTGCCGGATGCCGCGGGCCAGTTCAAGTGCTGCCCCCCGATCCGCGACGCGGCCAACCAGGACCTCCTGTGGCAGGGTGTCGTCGACGGCACGATCGATGCGATCGTCAGCGACCACTCGCCGTCAACGCTCGAACTCAAGCAGCAGGGTGGCGGCGACTTCGCCCTCGCCTGGGGCGGAATTTCGGGTCTGCAGACCGGATTCTCGGCGATCTGGACCGCGGCGCGTGCGCGAGGCATCCCGCTCGAGACGATCCTGCCGCTGATGACGACGGGTCCCGCGCGGATCGCCGGTCTCGGCGTCGCGGGGCAGATCGCGGTCGGAGCGCCGGCGCACTTCGCCGTCGTCGACCTCGACGCGACGCAGACCGTGCGAGCGGCCGAGCTGCAGTACCGCAACAAGATGTCGCCGTGGGATGGGCGTGAGCTTTTCGGTGTCGTCGAGGGCACTTACCTCGCCGGCGCACTCGTCTACACCCCCGAGGCGGGCGTAACTGCCAGAGCAGGACGTGAGATCCTGACCGTGCGCACGGTTGCGCATCCTGCACCCGCTGCGGATGCGTCGATCTCGGGCGCTGCCATGGCCCGCGTTGAGGAGATGCATCCGTGACCCCAGCTCTCGAGGCAACGGCCCTCGCGTCGACCATCCTGCAGCCCGGCACGGGCGAGATCCCGGGCGAGCACTATCTGGCCGCCTCTCCCGCGACCGTGATGTGGGGCCGCCTGCCGTGTGCGCGCGATGCGGCCGTGCTGACCGTTCAGCCGGGGCAGACGGTGACGATCGACACGGTCAGCCACGAGGGGATCCTCGAAGACCAGGGCAAGGACCCGCTGGCGTACTTCACCGGCAAGGGTGTGCCCGAGGCATCCGTCCTCGACGATGCGATCGAGATCGCACGCGACATGGCACGCGACACGATGGCCGACGGGCCCCACGTCGTGACCGGGCCGATTGCGGTCGAGGGTGCGCGCCCCGGGGATCTGCTCAAGATCACGGTCGTACGGCTGCAGCCGCGGGTGCCGTACGGCGTGATCTCGAACCGGCACGGAAAGGGTGCGCTCGTCGGCGAGCTGCCGCGCGGCGAACACAACGTGAGCGTCTTCACGCCGGTCGAAGAGCGGGATGGACGGATGGTGGGGGTGCTGCCCGTCGTCGAGGGCGGGCCCGGGCTCGTCGAGTTTCCGCTCGCGCCGTTCCTCGGCACGATGGGCGTGGCGGTCGCGGGTGACCAGAGGCCGCACTCCGTGCCGCCCGGTGAGCACGGCGGCAACATCGACATCAACCTGCTGGTCGAGGGCACCGTCCTGTATCTGCCGGTGCAGGTGGCGGGGGCGCTGGCCTACGTCGGCGATCCGCACTTCGCACAGGGTGACGGAGAGGTTGCACTGACGGCGCTCGAGGCATCCCTCCGCGCGACCCTGCGCTTCGAGATCGTGCCGCGCGAAGAGGCACTCGCCGAGTTCGGCGAGTTCACCGGGCCGCTGGTCCGGACAGACGAATATCTCGTGCCCACGGGCCTTGACCCCGACCTCGGCGAGGCGATGCGCCGCTGCGTGCGATCCGCGATCGCGCTCATCCGGGCGCGCTGGGGCCTCGACGAGCATCTCGCCTACGCCTACCTCAGCGCCGCGACCGACTTCGATATCTCGCAGGTCGTCGACATCGTCTGCGGCGTGCACGCCCGCATCCGCGAGTCCGACTTCGCGGCCGTTCCGCATGTCTCTGTGCCCCTCGCCTCCGAGCAGCGGCCCCCGCATCCGTCCGCTCCCGAACCGCTGCAAACAGGAGATCCGGCGAGAACAGGACAAACCTCGCCGGATTCTCCTGTCTCGGACGAATCTCCTGTTTCCGGCGAAGGGCAAACGGCATGACGGATGTCTCGGCCCAGGATGCGGGAGAAGGCCGCGCCCACGCGGTCGGCGTAGACACAGTGCCGGCG
>NZ_HG779676.1:0-1073 GCF_000582705.2 Microbacterium sp. C448 | reverse complement strand
GGGGGGGGGGGGGGGGGGGGGGGGGGGGGTGGGCACGCCGTCGAGGTCGAAGAGCACGGCATCGTAGGTGGACAGATCGGGCAGAGCGGCGGTCACGGAGCCTCCAGGATCGCGGTGGGCCGAGGTCGGGAATCGGCGGCTCGCCATCGCGCCTTGAGGCCAGCGTAGTGGTGCCGAGAGCCGCGTCGGAACCGTCTCACCCCTGCGTCGCGCGGAGCGTCTGTCGCGCGATCTCGAGCTCTTCGTTCGTCGGCACGACGAGAACCGTCACCGGCGAGGAATCCGTCGAAATGACCCGGATGCCTCGGCCGCGCGCCGCGTTCCGGTCGGGGTCGATCTGTACGCCCGCGAAGCCGAGGGTCGCGAGGGCCTCGGCACGGACCGCGGCAGAGTTCTCCCCCACTCCTGCCGTGAACGAGATGATGTCGACGCCGCCGAGCTGCGCCAGGTAGGCGCCCGCGTAGGCACGGAGCCGATGGATGTACACGTCGAACGCGAGCGAGGCCGCCGCGTCCCCGGCATCGCGACGCGCCACGAGGTCGCGCATGTCACTGACCCCCGCGAGCCCCCGAAGTCCGCTGCGTCGGTTGAGCAGATCGTCGAGGTCGTCGATGCTCTGTCCGGCCCGCCGAGCGAGGTGGATCAGCACGGCCGGGTCGAGGTCGCCCGAGCGGGTTCCCATGACGAGTCCCTCGAGCGGTGTCAGCCCCATCGAGGTGTCGACCGAACGCCCCCCGCGGATGGCCGTAACCGATGCGCCGTTGCCGAGATGGAAGACGATCTGGCGCAGATCCGTCAGATCCCGTCCGACGAAGTGCGCCGCCGCCTCGCTCACGAACTTGTGCGACGTGCCGTGGAACCCGTAGCGGCGGACGCGATGCGCCTCGGCCAATTCGCGGTCGATCGCATAGGTGTACGCGGCCGGCGCGAGCGTCTGGTGGAAAGCGGTATCGAAGACGGCGACGTGCGGGATGTCGGGAAAAGCCTGCTTCGCGGCGCGGATGCCCTGCAGGTTCGCGGGATTGTGTAGCGGCGCGAGCACCGACAGCTCGTCGATGTTGATTTCGACCAGC
>NZ_HG779675.1:0-7564 GCF_000582705.2 Microbacterium sp. C448 | reverse complement strand
CCCCGCCGTGCACGACGCGGTGCCCGACGGCGGCCGGAGGCTTGTCACTGAGCGACGGACCGTTCTGAGCGAACGCCTCGAGCATCACGGCGAAACCGGCTGTGTGATCCGGGATCGGCAGCTCACGGTCGTAGGTGGCCTCGAGCACCGTCGGCGCCGGCTCACCCTCACGCGCGTGCCCGAAGCCCGCGGCCGAGACGGTGTGGCTGGCGCTGCCGACGTCCTCGCCGATTCGTTCGACCAGACCGGAGGCGAGCACGTCTTCGGTCGCGAGGTCGATCAGCTGGTACTTGAACGACGACGACCCGCTGTTGACGACGAGGATGGCGCTCATGCGTCGGCCTCTCCCTGTGCCTGAATGGCGGTGATCGCGATCGTGTTCACGATGTCTTCGACCAGGGCCCCGCGCGAAAGGTCGTTGATCGGTTTATTCAGGCCCTGCAGAACGGGCCCGATGGCGATCGCGCCCGCGGAGCGCTGCACAGCCTTGTACGTGTTGTTGCCGGTGTTCAGGTCGGGGAACACGAACACGGTCGCCCGACCCGCGACATCCGATCCCGGCATCTTCGCGGCGGCCACGGCGGCATCCGCGGCCGCGTCGTACTGGATCGGTCCCTCGACGGCGAGCTGCGGCGCCCGCTCGCGCACCAGGTCGGTCGCGACGCGCACCTTCTCGACATCCGCTCCCGCCCCCGACGTGCCGGTCGAGTACGACAGCATCGCCACGCGGGGCTCGATGCCGAACTGCTCGGCGGTCGCCGCGGACGATACCGCGATGTCGGCGAGCTGTTCGCTCGTCGGGTCGGGGATCACGGCGCAGTCGCCGTAGACCAGCACGCGGTCCGCGAGCGCCATCAGGAACACGCTCGAGACGACCGATACGCCCGGCTTGGTCTTGATGATCTCGAAGGCGGGACGGATGGTGTGGGCCGTCGTGTGCGCGGCGCCTGACACCATGCCGTCGGCGAGTCCCAGGTGGACCATCATCGTGCCGAAGTACGAGACATCCGTCACCGTGTCGGCCGCCTGCGCATACGTGACCCCCTTGTGGGCGCGCAGCCGGGCGTATTCTTCGGCGAATCGGTGCACGTGGACGGCATCGAACGGGCTCAGCACCTCGGCGGACGCGATGTCGATTCCCAGCTCGATCGCCCGGTTTCGCACCTCGATCTCTTCGCCGAGGATCGTCAGGTCGGCGATCCCCCGAGCGATCGCCCGGGCGGCGGCCCGCAGCACGCGGTCGTCGCTCCCCTCGGGCAGCACGATGCGTCGGCGGTCGGACCGGGCGCGCTCGACGAGCTGATAGCCGAACATCAGGGGTGTGACGACGGTGGCGCGCGCGACGCCGATCGCTCGGAGCAGCTCGGTCGTGTCGACGTGCCTCTCGAACAGCGAGAGCGCGGTGTCGTAGCGGCGCTGCGAGTCGGCCGCCAGACGACCGCGCGTGTTCATGATGCGAACGGCCGTGTCGTAGGTGCCGAGGTCGGTCGTGATGATCGGAAGGGTCGAGCCGAGGCCGTCGATCAGACGCATGATCGGGTCCGGCAGGTCGAAACCGCCATTCAGGACGATGCCCGAGATCGAGGGGAACGTTCCCGAGGCGTTCGCGAGCAGCGCGGCGAGGAGAACCTCGGAGCGATCAGCCGGGATCACAACGACTGCACCCTCGAACAAGCGCGGCAGCACGTTGACCATGGACATGCCCGCGACGACGACTCCGAGCGCCTCGCGCGTCAGCAGATCGGGGTCACCCGTCAGCAGCGTGCCGTCGACCGAGCGCATGATGCCGCGGATGGAGGGAGCGACGAGGAACTTGTCCTCGGGGATCGCCCACACCGGCACACCCGCACTGCCATGCGCCGCAACGGTCCGTCGGAGCGTCGCCACGGTCTCGCCGAGACGGTCGGAATCGGCGCGGTTCGCGACCACCGCGAAGAGTTCGGCTCGGCCGTGAGCCAGTTCCACGAGCGCGAGGTCGGCGATCTGGCCGACCTCGTCCGGGGTACGGGCGACGGACGTCCCGAGCTGTTCACCCTGCCCCTGCCCCGCGCGACCGCCGAGCACCAGCAGGACCGGCGCACCGAGGTTCGCCGCAATGCGCGCGTTGAACGCGAGTTCGGCGGGGCTTCCGACATCCGTGTAGTCACTGCCGAGGATCACGACCGCGTCGCACTGCGCCTCGACCGCCTTGAAGCGCTCGACGATCGCACCCAGCGCACCCTCGGGATCGGCACGGACGTCGTCGTAGGTGACCCCGATGCATTCGTCGTACGAAAGCTCGACACCGTCGTGTTCCAGCAGCATCTCGAGCACGTAGTCGCGCTCGATCGTCGAGCGGGCGATCGCTCGGAAGACGCCGACGCGAGGCATCGCATGGCTCAGGGTGTCGAGCACACCGAGCGCGATGGAGGACTTGCCGGAATGGCCCTCTGCGGACGTGATGAAGATGCTCTGCGCCACGTCGTCCAGCCTAGGCGTCGTGCCACCTACCCACGGATCGACCGCGAAGATAGCGGCCGGAAAGAGTAAGACTCTCCGCGCACCCGGCAGAGCCTGGTTACCCTTGCTACGTTTCCGTCCTGGGGGAGTTGGCCGGGATACCGCCGCGCGGAGAGCTGATACCAGTCTAACCATCCCTCCCCCGGCGCCGAAAACGAGCGGATGCCTTGACCCGGGGGATCCCCGTGGAGTCAGGCAACTCCCGGCCTCCCCGCGCGGTTCCCGGGTTACGATTGGGTAACGCGGGGTCGATGCCGATCCCTCCACCCGACGACGATCCAGGGGGTCGCATGCCGGATTCACCCGCACCTGCCGAGCTGCTCGACGGGGCCGACGTGCGGCGCCGGGTTTCGCCCGCGCCTCCCCTCCCCATGGATGCGGAGAGGTTTGCAGAACTCACCCGGGCGATCGGTTCCTCTATTTCGAGCGTCATCGACGGCAAACCCGCGGCGGTCCGCTCAGCCCTCGTGGCCCTGCTCGCCGAGGGGCACCTGCTGATCGAGGACGTCCCGGGTGTCGGTAAGACGATGCTCGCCAAGGCCCTGGCGACATCCGTGGACGCGAGCGTGCGACGGATCCAGTTCACACCCGACCTGCTCCCCGGTGATGTGACCGGAGTGTCGGTCTACGACCCGGCGGAGCGTGAGTTCGAGTTCAAGGCCGGCGCGATCTTCGCCCACATCGTCATCGCCGATGAGATCAACCGCTCGTCGCCCAAGACCCAGTCCGCACTGCTCGAGGCGATGGAAGAGGGTCAGGTCACCGTGGATGGCCGGACGCATCCGCTGCCCGATCCGTTCCTCGTCGTGGCGACACAGAATCCGCTCGAGATGGAGGGTACGTACGCCCTGCCCGAGGCGCAGCGCGACCGGTTCATGATCCGCATCTCGATGGGATACCCCGATGCGGCGTCCGAGGCGCTCATGCTGCGCCAGCGCGATACCGTCAATCCCCTCGACGCCCTCCAACCCGTCGTGACGACCGCCGAGGTGTCGCGCATGATCGCGTTCGCGCGCAGTGTTCACGTCTCTCCCTCGGTCGGGGAGTACGCGGTCGCACTCTCGCAGGCGACACGATCGCACCCCGAGTTGCGGCTCGGCGCGAGCCCGCGAGCAACCCTGCAGCTCGTGCGTGCGGCCAAGGTGTGGGCGGCGCTGGATGCCCGCAACTTCGTCATTCCCGACGACCTGATCGCCCTGCTGCAACCGGTCTTCGCGCACCGCCTGATTCCCACGCGCAGCGTCACGGGTACACGCGCGCGGGGCGGCACGGACACGGTCGCCGCGATCATCGACCGCATCGCCGCCACGGTTCGGGTACCGGTCGCGGCGCGCTCATGAGGCGCGGCTGGCCGTTGTCCCTGCGCGGCACGGGTGCGCTCGTACTCGCGATCGTCAGCTTCATCCTGGCCGGCGAACTCGGGATCATCGAGTTGATGTACATCGGATGCCTGCTGGTCGCGCTGCTCGCAGCCGGCTTCGTCGTCCTGCACGTGGGGCGGCGGGTCGGCCAAGCCGAGCGCACCCTCCGCCCGGATGTCGTGCCGGTCGGGTCGTCAACCCAGGTGCATGCACGCGTGACCATGCGGAGCTTTTCTCCGCTCGGGACGATCCAGTGGTCGGATGGCCTCCCCGACGCGCTCGAAGGCGACGCACGAGGGGATGCCTCGGGCCTCGCCACGCGCGCCGCCGGGGTCGATCAACCGCTCGACATCGCCTATTCGGCGCGGGCGGTGCGGCGCGGGGTCTGGAGCATCGGTCCTCTGACGCTTCGCACGATCGACCCGTTCGGTCTCGTGCGCCGGACCCACGCCCCCGCGGGTGACACCCGAATCGTGGCGGTGCCCGCGACCATCCCCCTTCCGCACGTGGCGATCTCGGCGGGTGAAGCGGGCGGCGCCCTGCATGCGTCGTCCGACCAGCTGGGGCAGGGTGCCGACAACCTGATCGCGCGCCCCTACGCTCCCGGGGACTCGATGCGCCGCATCCACTGGCGAGCAACGGCTCACCGCGACACCCTGATGGTGCGGCAAGAAGAGCAGGAGTCGACGCCGGCTGCGACCGTCCTCCTCGACCTCGGGGCCCCACGGTGGGATCCCTCCGCTCGACACGACACCGGAGCCGATCCCGCATTCGAAGCTGCGCTCTCGACGTGTGTCTCGATCGTCCTGCGTTTCGCCCGCGACGGCTACCAGGTCGACGTTCTCGACACCGATGGCACGCCCCTGTGCGAGCCTCTGCCGGGGATCGATGCCCCCGAGGACGTCGAACAGATGTTGCTGCGATTCGCCTCCCTCGTCTCTCGCCGCGACGACACACTGCCGGGTCTCGCGCAGCGCTACGCGGGCGCCCAGGCCGGTCCGCTCGTGTTGATCACGGGCATCCTGCGCCTTCAGGACGCGGATGCTCTGGCGCCACTGGCCCACCACTCGAGCCTGCCGATCCTGCTCGCCGCCAGCCCATCCGCAGATGCGCTCGAGCGCGCGACGCAGGCAGGGTGGCGGACCGCCGCAATCGGGCCCGACGCGGATCTGCCCGACGTGTGGTCCGATGTTGCCGACCGCGGAGCGCATCATGTCTTCGCCTAAGGCCCGGTCTCGCACAAAAAACCGCACCCGGGCGTCGGTCGGACTCGCGCTGGCCGTGCTGGTCGGGGTGTCGACCTCACTCCTGCCCCTCCTTCGCGTCGTCGAACCGGGCGCGTGGCTCGTTGGATCGTTCGCGATCATCGCGCTGGTGCTCGCCGCGGGATACGTCGCGCGGCGCTACGGCTTGCCCGCCCTCGCGGTCAGCCTGATCGGCATCGGCGTCTGGGTCATCACCGTTACCGTCGTGTTCTTCCGTGATTCCGCGCTTTTCGGCGTCATCCCGATGCCCGCGACCTTCCGCGACATTCCGCTTCTCGTAGACGCGGCCATGTCGCAGGTGCGCGACGGCGCCGCGCCCTTGGACGCCGGCATAGCCCTGTCGTTCCTGATCGTGGCCGCGGCCGGACTCCTCACGATCGCGATCGATCACGTCGTCGTCTCGGCACGGATGCCCCTTCTCGCCGCCGTGGCGTTGATCACCGTCTATCTCATCCCCGCCATCGCGGTCCCCCAGAGCGTCGATGTCGGCACCTTCATCGCCTTCGCCGCGGGCCTCCTACTGCTGCTGGGAGTCGAAACCGCCACCCGAGACCGCGGCGGCAACGGCGCGGGCGATGACGGCGCGGGCGATGCCGATCGCGCACGAACCGCGGGAACGCGACGCGGCACCGCTGTCACGGCCGTTGGTGTGGGGGCGGCAGCCCTCGTCGTCGCCATCGTCGCGACACCCGCACTGCCCGCGCCGGTACCCGGCGGCACGAGCATCGTCGCCATCCGCGGCAATTCGATCGACCCGTCGCTCGACCTCGGTCGCGATCTGCGGCGCCCGGAAGACACGGCCGTGCTGCAGGTGCGCAGCGACGCGCCGACCCCGCCGTACCTGCGCGCCGTGACACTGTCACGCTTCGACGGCGAGGAGTGGCAGCCCGATCGGGGCGTGGGCACATCGCTCGATGAAGAGTTCGAGCCGCTCGTCGTCGACTCGGATGTGCCCATTGCCGAGTACACCGCGACCGTGCAGGTCGTGAACTATGTGAGCCCCTGGCTGCCGGTGCCCTACCCGGCGGTCAACCTCGACGGTCTCGAGGGCGACTGGTCGGTGCTGCCGCAGAACAGGACCGTCATCTCGCGCTCCTCGTCGCCGCAGGGGCAGGAGTACGAGATCACATACGACGTGCCGCGACCCTCCGCCGAACGCATCCGCTCGTCCGCGGCGGCGATCGGGCCGGATTCGTCGACACTCGATCTGCCCGAGGACGACCCCGCCGTGGCCGCGATCCGCGAGCAGGCTCTGGCCGTGACCTCCTCGACCAGCAGTGACTACGACGCCCTGGTCGCGCTGCAACGGTGGTTCCGCGGTGTCGAGTTCGAGTACTCGCTCAATGCACCCGTCCGAGCCGGGTTCGACGGCACGGGGTTGGAGGCGGTCCAGGAGTTCCTCGATGTGAAGAGCGGCTACTGCGTGCACTTCGCCTCGGCGTTCGCGATCATGGCGAGGACCCTCGACATGCCCGCGCGCATCGTCGTCGGGTATCTGCCCGGCACGGCGACAACGGATTCGATCGACGAGCAGACCGTGCACGAGGTGTACAGCTCGCAGCTGCATGCGTGGCCCGAGGTCCACTTCGAGGGCATCGGATGGATTCCGTTCGAGCCGACGAACAGCCTGGGCGTGCCGACGGCTTTCGCCTCGTCCACGACGCCGGGCACGGCCGACGGTTCGACCGAAGAGACGGCGCCGCTTGCGCCCGAGGCACCCTCGGCATCTCTGGGACCGGACCAGACCGACGCGCTCGATGAGAGCGACTCTGCCGCCGGAACCACGACCGTCGGCGCGGGACCGCCCGTCGGCTTCGTCCTCGCGGTTATCGCGGTGTTCGCACTGCCCGGTGTGTGGCGCGCGATTCGTCGTCGGCACCGGCTGATCGCCGCGCACACGGGAGATGCCGCAGCGGCCTGGGCCGAGGCATCCGATACCGCTCTCGACCTGGGCATCGCCCTACCTCGCGGCGAATCGCCCCGGGTGCTCGGGCGGAGACTGGTCGACGAAGCGGGAGCGGATGCTGCGGCGATGGCCGTGCTCGTCGCAGCGATCGAGCACGCGAGCTACGCCCCGCCGGGATCGGCGAGCGAGCGCCGATCGAGTGAGCCGCTCGACGATGCCGTCCGGGCCGTTCGCGCGGGCATGGTCGCTACCGCGGACAGGCGCACGCGCTGGGCCGCCGCCCTCGTGCCGAGGTCGCTGTTCGGCCAGCGGGCGGCAGACATGCGGGCGGCACGATAGGATGGTCGGCGGCCCGCGAGGGCCCCAGGAGGATTCGCCTAGTGGCCTATGGCGCACGCTTGGAAAGCGTGTTGAGTGAAAGCTCTCAGGGGTTCGAATCCCCTATCCTCCGCCGATTATCAGCGAAACACCCCTCGTCCGTCGAAACACCCCGTGACAATGGGGGTTTCGCTGCACGAGGGGTGTTTCGGTCT
>NZ_HG779674.1:0-25446 GCF_000582705.2 Microbacterium sp. C448 | reverse complement strand
GGCGAGGCTTATCGCGCAGCCGTCAGGTCCGCCGCGAGCTCGCGGACCTGGGCAGCGACTGCGTCGCGCATTCCGCGCACGCCGTCGAGGTCCCACTCTTCGGGGTTCGGGAACTCCCACTCGACGAGCCGCCCGGCGACCGGTCCGGGCAGTGCAAGCCCCGGCTTCATCACCACGACGACATCGGCGTCCGCAAGGTCATCCTCGGTGACGAGACGCGGACGAGCAGCGGATGTATCGACACCCAGCTCGTGCAGCGACTCCGCGACGACGGGGTTGATCTCGGCCGCGGGCTTCAGTCCCGCGCTCGTCGAGACGAACTCGCCGGGCGCGACGACATCGAGCAGGTGAGCGCCGAGCTGCGAGCGGCCCGCGTTGTGCTGGCAGATGAAGAGAACAGTGGGCTTCGTGATTGCGGCTGCCGTGGTCATGCGTTTACTCCGATGGTGTTGTGAACCCGAGACCAGGCCTGCGTTGCGACCTGAACCGCATCCCAGGGCGAGCCGAGCGGGGGTGTGTACGAGAGGTCGAGGTCGCCAATCTGTTCGACCGAGAGTCCGGCGAACAGGGCGGTCGCGTAGGTGTCGACGCGCTTGGCGGTTTCGGTGCCGAGGCGGCCCACCAGCTGGGCGCCGAGGAGGCGGCCGGACTCGGTGTCGCCCGTGATGCGGATGTCGATCGGCTGGGCGCTCGGGTAGTAGCGCTTGTGGTCATCGGCCGCGGTCTGCGTCGTCGCGGGCGCGAAGCCGGCTGCGACGGCCTCGTGTTCGCGGACCCCGGTGCGCGCCGCGACGACACCGAACACCTTGACCACCTGTGTCCCGACCGAGCCCGCGAATCGCGCCTGCCCGCCCACCGCGTTCTCGCCCGCGACACGGCCCTGCTTGTGGGCTGTGGTTCCGAGCGGGAGGTACGTCACGCCCAGCAGTCGGTGGTGCGTGACGATGCCGTCGCCCGCGGCGAAGACGTGCGGCAGACCGGTACGCATCTGCTCGTCCACGACAACTGCGCGCCCGGCGCCGAGGGTTGCTCCCGCGTCGTCCAGGAGCGACGTGTTGGGGCGGACCCCGACGACGGCGAGCACGAGGTCGGCCGTGTGCGCGACCCGCTGCCCGAGGTGCTCGGCGTGCACGACGAGTCCCGCATCCGTCTTCTCGACGGCCTGCACCAGCGTGTCCGTGTGCACCTCGACGCCGTGTTCGAGCAACTCGGCGTGGACCGTGGCCGCGAGTTCGGGATCGAGCGTTGAGAGCACCTCCGGACCGCGCTGCAGCTGGATCACGCGCATGGCCCGAGCGCGAAACCCCTCGGCCATCTCGAGGCCGACGTATCCGGCGCCGATGATGATTGCGGTCTGCGGCTCGCGCTCGGCGAGATGAGCATCGAGCGCGAACGTGTCGCCCATCGAGTGAATGACGTGAACACCGTCCTCGGGACCGAGCGTCCCGAGTCCCGCGATGCCGGCGTAGGTCGGGAGCGCGCCCGTTCCGACGATGAGCTCGTCGTAGGCGATCTCGGATTCTCCACCCTGATCGCGGACGGTCAACCGCTGCGCCCCCGCATCGATCCGGGTCGCGAGCGTGTTCAGCCGCAGGCGCATGCCGGTCGCCTCGAGGTCGGCGTGCGTCCGGTGGGCGAGGGACTGCCACGGCTGCACGTCACCCGAGAAGTAGTACGGGATACCGCAGATCGAGTAGTTCGGATACTCGTCGGCGACGACGACGGTCACGTCGACCGAGGGGTCCAATTCGCGGGCGCGGAGCGCGGCGGAGATTCCCGCGTCGCTTCCGCCGATGGCGACGATGTGCATCATGTGTTCCTTATCAGTGGGGTGGGCGTTTCAGCGGAGTGAGGCGAGTTCGTCCTGAGCGAGGGTGATCTGCTCGTCTGTGAGCGGCACGACAAGCGCCCGATCCGCGATGTCCACCGCGTTCTCGACGGAGAAGTCGACGAATGCCCGCACCTCGGGCTTGTCCGCGTAGGAAGCATTGTTGACGTAGATGAACAGGGGGCGACTGAGCGGCGTGTAGCTGCCGTCCTGCACGGTCTCGGTGTCGGGCGAGACGCCGTCGACGGATGCGGCGACGATGGCTCCCTCGTTCTCTTCGACGTAGCTCAGACCGAGGAAGCCGATGCCGCCGAGCTCTCGCCCCACGCCCTCGACCGTCGCGTTGTCGTCTTCGGAGGCGCTGTAGTCCATTCGGAGCGCGCCTTCCTCACCGTTGACGGCCTCGCTGAAGTAGTCGAATGTGCCCGAGTCGCCGCCAGCGCCGAAGAGAACCAGCGGCTCATCCGGAAAATCGGGATCGACCTGGTTCCAGTTCGTGATCTCGCCGTCTGAGTCGGGCGCCCAAATGGTGGCGATTTGCTCGAGGGTGAGATCCGTGGCCCAGTCGTTCTCGGGATTGATGACGACCGACAGGCCATCGTTGGCGACGATGATCTCGGTGAACTCGACGCCGGCCTCCTCGCACGTCGCTATCTCGTCGTCCGAGATCGCACGAGACGCGTTCGAGATGTCGGTCTCGCCATCGCAGAACGCCCGGAACCCGGCCGACGTGCCCGAAATCGTCTCGACCACATCGACGTCTGGCTCCACGGCCTCGAACAGGTACGAGGCGGCGTTGATGAATGGCGCTACGGTCGATGACCCATCGGTGACGACAGCGCCTTCGAGGCTGCCCGTCGACTCGGCGTCCCCCGGCTCGCCTGCGCACGCGCTCAGCGCGAGCGCGCTCGCAACGACCGCGGCGGCAACGACGGTCCGAAGGCGTCGGGTCGGGAACAGGTGCTGGGGTGATACGCCGTTCATGGTGGCTCGCTTTCCTCACTCGAAAGCATAGACCCACATCTATCAATTAGATAGAACGCGAAACCAACGATCAGGACGAAGCGAGCTCGACCAGGAGTTCTCGCACGCGCGACTCGATGTCATCACGGATGCCCCGCACCGTCTCCAGGGACTTGCCGACCGGATCCTCGAGATCCCAGTCGAGGTATCGGCGACCGGGGTAGACCGGGCACGCGTCCCCGCACCCCATGGTCACGACGACGTCGGCGGCACGGACGGCCTCGTCGGTGAGCGGCTTGGGAAACTCTCCGCCGAGCGAGACGCCGATCTCATCGAGCGCGGCGACGACGGTCGTGCGAACGGCACCGGCGGGCGCGGACCCCGCGGTCCGGACCATCACACGGTCGCCGGCGAGTTGTCGGAGGATCCCCGCGGCAAGCTGCGACCGCCCCGCGTTCTCGACGCAGACGAACAGGACCTCCGGCACGGCTCCACGGGGCGCGTTCGAACGAGCCAGGGCATCAAGACGACCGGTCGCGAATGCCGCGGTGCGGGACCCGATCAGCGTCGTCGGATTGTTCGCCGACATCAGGTCGTGACTCTCGGTCACATATCGCTCGATCGTCTCTCGGCTGAAGGTTCCGCGGTACCGCTCGGTGAGGCGGTCGATGATGCGGGGCAGATCAAGCTCGACGCGTGGACCCGGAGAATCGGCACCGAGGAGAGCGTCGACACGTTCGGCATTGCGCGGGTCGAGCGAATACCAGACCCGTCGACCCTCCGGCTGGCGCGCGACGATGCCGCGGGCCGTCAGCTCCTTCATGTGATGACTGACGGTCGGCTGACGGAGTCCGAGCGCTTCCGCAAGACGCCCCACGAGCGCTCGCCCATCCGGCGAATCGCGGATCAGCCTCACGATCCGGGCGCGGGTGGGGTCGCCGAGAATCGTCCACTCGCCGGATCCGTCACCCACACTCATAGACCGAAGTCTATGCGCCGACATTGGGCTCGCGGCGGTAAACGCCTACGGGGAGCCTCGACCGACGCCAACTGGTCCAGGAACTCCTCGGCCATCGCGACCTGCTCGACGAGCTTCCGCCGCCGATCCTCCGCCGCATCGCGGATCTCTCGGATCGCGGCGAGATGCTCGACGGATGCGGGGTCCCGAGCGAGTTCGCCGAACGCGTCGAGCACGGTCCGCATCTCGTCGAGCGAGTAACCGAGCGGCTTCATCCGCCGAACGAGCATGATGCGCGCGACATCCTCTTCGGTGTACAGACGAAAGCCACCCTCGGTGCGGCCGGATGGCACGATCAGACCGATCTCGTCGTAGTGACGAAGCGTCCGCAGCGACAACGATGTGCGCTCGGCCACCTCGCCGATATGCATGGGCGCTGGGCTGGTACTCACGTCACTCCCGAGGACTCGTTCGCGGACAAACCTTACGTTACGGTAGGGTTGGGAATCGGCGCCTCGTCCGCGCCTCCCCCATCTTCTCAGGTCGACATCCTCGACCCCGCGTGCCGTCGCGCACTTCCACCCCTCCCCCGTCAGGAGCGCCATGACCGACGTCATTCCCGTGCACGATCCGAAGTCCCGTTATCGCATCGAGCCGACCGTGATGCAGGCGCTGCGGAGTCCCAGACTGCTGACCCGCGAAGTTCTCGCCGGCCTCGTCGTGGCCATCGCGCTGATCCCCGAGGCGATCGCGTTCTCGCTCATCGCGGGCGTCGATCCGCGCGTCGGCCTGTTCTCGTCGTTCGTGATGGCCGTCGCCATCGCGTTCCTCGGCGGCCGTCCGGCCATGATCACGGCCGCTACCGGTGCCATCGCGCTCGTCGTAGCCCCCGTGGCCCGCGAGTACGGCATGGACTACCTGATCGCCACCGTGCTGCTCGGTGGCGCGATCCAGATCGTGCTGGCCGCGCTCGGCGTGGCAAAGCTCATGCGCTTCATTCCGCGCTCGGTGATGGTCGGGTTCGTCAACGCCCTCGCGATCCTCATCTTCACGTCGCAGTTCCCGCAACTGATCGACGTGCCCTGGCTTGTGTACCCGCTCGTCGTCATCGGGCTGTTGATCATGTACCTGATGCCGATGATCACGAAGGCGATCCCGGCTCCCCTCATCGCGATCGTCCTGCTCACCGCTGCCGCCGTCGTTTTCGGGCTGAACGTGCCGAATGTGGGCGGCGAGGGCGACCTTCCCGAAAGCCTTCCGGAACTCTTCTTCCCCAACGTGCCGCTGACGATGGAGACGCTCGCGATCATCGCGCCCTACGCCGCCGCGGTCGCGATCGTCGGCTTGCTCGAGTCGCTCATGACGGCGAAGCTCGTCGATGAGATCACCGACACCCACTCGCGCAAGACCCGTGAGGCCTTCGGCCAGGGCGCGGCGAACATCCTCTCGGGCGCGTTCGGCGGCATGGGCGGTTGCGCGATGATCGGCCAGACGATGATCAACGTCAAGGCATCCGGCGCTCGCACGCGCATCTCGACCTTTCTCGCCGGCGTCTTCCTGCTCGTGCTCGTACTGGCGCTCGGCGACGTCGTCGCTGTCATCCCGATGGCGGCCCTGGTCGCCGTGATGATCGTCGTCTCGGTCGCGACCTTCGACTGGCACAGTGTGCGCCTGTCGACCCTCAAGCGGATGCCGAAGAGCGAGACCGCGGTCATGCTCATCACCGTCGCAATCACGGTCTGGACCCACAATCTCGCAATTGGCGTGGGAGCGGGTGTGCTGACGGCGATGGTGCTGTTCGCACGTCGCGTCGCGCACTTCGTCTCCGTGACGCGCAAGACCGACCGGGAGGCATCCGTTCCGACCGTTCGCTATACCGTCAACGGCGAACTGTTCTTCGCGTCGAGCAACGATCTGACGACGCAGTTCGAGTACACGCACGACCCCGAGCGCGTGATCATCGACATGACGAACTCGCACATCTGGGATGCCTCGACGGTAGCTGCGCTCGATGCGATCCAGACCAAGTACGAGCATCTCGGCAAGCGCGTGATCATCGAGGGCATGAACGAGGCCACGTCGAAGATGCACGGACGCCTGAGCGGCGGCCTCGGCGCGGGGCACTAGCAAGGAGCGCCCCGGGGCTTTCAGACCTGAGGCAACTCGGCTGCAGCCACCTCAGCACCGTCCGCGTCACGGATCTCGAGCCGGACGACGCTTTCGCGCAGCACCGCGGCGTTGACGCGGCAGTGAATCGCGATCTCCGAGCCGAGCATCGCTCCGGCCGAGAACTCCGCGCCGTCCTCCGCGAGCATCACGATCGAGTAGACCTCGCCGACGTCCAATCCCGAAGCATCCAGGACGGCCTCGGTGCCCCAGGTGTGCGCGACGAGCTCGGCGTCGATCAGCATTCCCTCGGGTTCGCCGGTGACATCGATGCTCTCGATCGCGCCGAGCGTGCCGGGAGGACCGGATTGCGGCGCCGAGATCACACCCGGAATCCCGATGCCGAGGGCCAAGCCGACCGCAAGGCTCGCCGCGCCCAGCGCGACGAGAGCGCCGACGGAGCGGGAACCCGAACGTCGACGACCAGTGCGGTGCCGCCCACCCCGGGCGATCCGATCGGAGGGACCAGCGCCCGCCTCGACCGAGGGAGACCCAGCGCCGATCCCCTCGATGCGAGCGCGAAGATCGGCGCTCGGCTCGGTCTTCAGCCAGGGTGTCAGAGCAGGTGCGCCGAGGCTCAACGTCCCCGCGATGTCACGCAGCTCGGCGAGCTCGCTGTCGATCGTGGGGTCCTCGGCGCGAAGCGCATCGAACTCGGCGCGCTCCGGGGCACTGAGCTCATCGGCGAGCGCTGCCGCAATCAGCTCCGCGCGTCGATC
Source organism: Microbacterium sp. C448 (assembly GCF_000582705.2). Taxonomy (NCBI): domain Bacteria; kingdom Bacillati; phylum Actinomycetota; class Actinomycetes; order Micrococcales; family Microbacteriaceae; genus Microbacterium; species Microbacterium sp. C448. The sequence goes on along the minus strand of NZ_HG779674.1, from coordinate 18,812 downwards.
GTCATCGTTGTGCGACATCAGAATCCTCCGGTCCATCGAGGTGGGCTCTCAGCGCTCTGAGCCCGTAGAAGGCGCGCGTACGCAAGGTCGGCACGGGAATGCCGGTTCGTTTCGACAACTCTGCATAGCTCAGGCCGTCGACGTGCACGGCCAGAACGACCTCGCGATGCTCGTCCGAGATCTTCGAGAGTCCCTCGATCAAGCGGAGTCGTTCGAGGGGATCATCATCAACCGCGGGGAGATCGTCGAGGGGGTCCGCGCCGCCGCCGAGCGTCGCCCGCGGGCCGCCAGAGCATCGGCGATCACGTTTCGTGCGATCGCGAACAGCCATGTTCGCTCACTGGCTCGCGCGGGATCGAAGCGAGCGCGCGCCTTCCACGCGCGCAGGAAGACCTCTTGCACACAGTCCTCGCCCAACCCCCGGTCTCGGACCGCGTTGATGGCGAATCCCAGCAGGACACGACCGTGGGCGTCGTAGGCGGCGGCCACGTCGAACTCGGGACGATCGAAGCGGGCGCGCTCTCCGTCGGCACCGGGCATCGGGTCGGGACCGGGCATCACGTCGGGACCGCTCATCACACTCCCGCTCCGCACCGCCGGACTCGTCACCGTCACGGCGACCATTCCCTTCACTGTAAGCGCACGCGCAGGTCTGATCCGGTCGGATCGGCGGGCGTGCACCAGGGTGTACGTCACCGTGCTGTGCTCCGTTCATCCGATTCGAAAGAAATGCGAAACCCGATGAACGCATATCCCGCTCGCGCCGTATGCCCTCCCGACGGACGCACTCCGCCTCCGTCTTCGGACAGGGAGATATACGACGATGAAGACCTCCACCCGCACGTTCACCATCGGTACGATCGCGGGCGCCGCCCTCGCTCTGACAGCCGTCGCGGCACCCGCCTCGGCCGAGACCGAAGTGCCCGAACCGGATTCGTTCACGAGCGCGTTCACGGTCATGGCGACGCCCGACCAGGTGATCAACAACGACGGCGTGGCGACGCCGGGTCAGCCGGGAGCGGCGGGCGAGTTCACCTTCCGCATCAATTCCGAGCTTGAGATCATCTGCTACGACATCACCCTCACGGGTGTCTCGGGCGACTACCAGAGCCCGGCCAAGACAGCCACACACATCCACGAGGCGGCTGCCGGGCAGGCCGGGCCGCCGCGCATCTCGTTCCCGAACCCGGCACCCGTCGGTGACGGCCCGCGAACGAGCTCCGGATGCTTGCAGGGGCCCTTCACCACGGGCGTGATGGCGAACGGTGCGGACACCGGCACGAGCTTCACGCTCGCCCAGATCGAGGCGAACCCCGCCGGCTTCACGGGCGATTCGCACACGGTCGACTTCGCCGCGGGTGTCGTCCGCGGCCAGCTCACCCAGGTCCCGGTCGGCGGCCTCGAGACGGGTGCGGGCACCGCGCAGAGCAACGACATGCTCGGCTTCGGACTCGCGACAGCGGGCGTCCTCGCCGCCGCGGGCGGAGCCGCGTTCGTGCTGCGCCGCCGTGCGCGTACCGAGTGAGCGGATACCGGTGGGCGGCGATCGGTGCAGTTGCGCTGGTCGTCGCCCTCACCGTGACGTCGTGCGCGTCCGCCCCGGCCGCACAGCCGGCGCCGACCGTCTCGCCGAGACCCGCGGCATCCGAATCCCCGACGCCGACACCCGTGGCGGAGCCGCTGCCGGCACCACCGGTCGGGCTCGCTCCGGCGGGCGTCGTGATCCCCTCGATCGGCATCGATGAATCGCTGATCGATCTCGGGATCCAGGCCTCCGGCGAGATGGAAGTGCCCGAGGACTACAACGCGCTGGGATGGTTCACCGGCGGCGGACGCCCGGGCGGAACCGGACCGACCGTCATCGCGGGTCACGTGGACGACGGGTACGGACCGGCGGTGTTCCATCGGCTCGACGAGCTCGCCCCCGGCGACGAGGTGAGTGTGACGGATGTCGCGGGCACGAGGTTCCGATATGTCGTGACCGAGGTCGCCGATTACGCGAAGGCGCAGTTTCCGACGGCAAGGGTTTTCGGGGCGTCACTGCGGGACGAGCTGCGCCTGATCACCTGCATCGACTGGGACCGTGGCGCGCGGACATATGTCCAGAACCGGGTCGTCTTCGCGGAGCGGGTCGACTGACAGACTGGACGGATGCCGCGGATCATCGAGTGGGGAGAGCGGCACCAGGTCGCTCTCTACCTGGCGGCGATCGCGATCGGTGTGGCCGTCGGGCTGGGACTCCCGGCTGCGGCGCCCGCGCTCGAGGTCGCGATCACGCCCGTGCTCGGGCTTCTCCTCTACGCGACCTTCCTGGGCGTACCGTTCGCGCGGCTCGCCGGCGCCTTCCGCGACGGGCGGTTCGTCGCCACCGTACTGATCCTCAACTTCGTGATCGTGCCCCCGATCGCATTCGGGCTGTCGCGTTTCGTCGCGTTCGATCAGTCCCTGGTGGTCGGTGTGCTGCTCGTGCTGCTCACCCCGTGCGTCGACTACGTCATCGTCTTCACGGGACTCGCGGGCGGGTCGAGGGAGCGGCTGCTCGCGGCGACGCCCCTGTTGATGCTCGCGCAGATGGCACTGCTGCCCCTCTACCTGTGGGTGATGGTCGGGCCCGAGTTTGCGGCATCCGTCGATTTGCGGCCGTTCGTCGAGGCTTTCGTGTCGCTGATCGTGTTGCCCCTCACTCTCGCGGCGATCACTCAGGCGCTCGCGGTTCGGACGCGATTCGGGCGCGCGCTGACCACGGTCGGTCTCGCAGCGATGGTGCCGTTGATGATGCTGACGCTCACGGTGGTCGTCGGTTCGCAGGTCGCGGCGGTGACCGGATCGCTCGGCCCGCTGCTCGCCGTCGTGCCCCTCTTCGTCGCTTTCGCCGTGATCATGCTGGTGCTGGGGGGCATGGCCGGGCGGGTCGCGCGCTTCGACAGGCCGGCGCAGCGAGCGGTGGTGTTCAGCGGCGTCACGCGCAACTCGCTCGTCGTGCTTCCGCTCGCGCTCGCCCTGCCACCGGCCTTCGCGCTGACCCCGCTCGTCGTGGTCACTCAGACCCTCGTCGAACTGGTCGTGATGGTGGTGCTCGTCGCGGCGTTCTCTCGTCGCCGATACGTTCTCGCGTCGCCGTTAGGAGCGCGGGCCCGCTTCCGCGACGACACCGACGACATCCACGCCGTCGGGGGCACGTTTCGCCAGCGGAAACAGCACGAGAGCGAGGGCAACACCGACGGCCGCCCCGACGATCTGAGCGCCGATGAAGGGCAGCACGGATGTCGGGGCGATTCCGGCGAAGGTGTCGCTGAATGCTCGACCGATCGTGATGGCGGGGTTGGCGAAGCTGGTCGACGAGGTGAAGAAGTAGGCGGCGCCGATATAGGCGCCGACGGCGGGCGCCGCGAGGCTGCCGCGCCCCGTGCGGACCAGCGCGAAGATCAGGAACACCAGGCCGGCGGTCGCGACGACCTCGGACAGCAGGCGGGGACCGTCGGCGCGATCGGTCGTGCTCCACGACACCGCAGCCAGCCCGAACATCAGGTTGGCGAGCATCGCCCCCGCGATGCACCCCGCGATCTGTGCGGGGAGGTAGACACCCGCAACCGACCAGGGACGACGGTGCAGCACGATGTCGGCGAGCGTCACGACGGGGTTGAAGTGGGCGCCCGACACCGGTTGCAGGATCAGGATCAGCACGCCCAGGCCGAGGGCTGTGGCGAAGGCGTTCTCGAAGAGCTGCAGTCCGACATCGCTCGGCGAGAGTTGCTGCGCCATGATGCCCGATCCGATGACGATCGCGGCGAGCAGGGCGCTGCCGAGGAACTCCGCGCCGACGGCGCGGACGGTCGCCCTCACGAGCTCGCTCCGCCCGACCCGATCAGCAGACGCGAGACGCGGTCCAGGGCACCCGGGACCAGACCGTAGTACGCCCACGTGCCACGCTTGCTGCGGGTCAGGAACCCCGCCTCGGTGAGAACCTTCAGGTGATGCGACACGGTCGGCTGGCTCAGCCCGACCGGTTCGGTCAGGTCGCAGACGCAGGCCTCCGCACCCTCCGACGCCGCAACGATCGACAACAGCCGAAGGCGGGCCGGATCGGCGAGGGCCTTCATGGTGTGCGCGAGCGCAATGGCCTGGTCGGCATCAAGAGGCTCGCGAACGAGCGCCGTGCCACACGCGGGTGCCGACACATCCGTCACGGATACATCGGTGAGAGGGAGAAGAGTCACGCATCGATGCTAATCGATATTGACACTCATCGATAGACGGCGGATACTCGGACATCGAACACCATCGTTATTCAAGGGGAATCATGACCCTGCTCGACCTCACGCCGCGAACCTCGCGCGCCAGCCGTCTCGATACCCTGCCCGTCGCCATCATCGGCGCGGGACCGATCGGGCTCGCGGCCGCCGCGCACCTGACCGAGCGGGGCATCGACTTCACGATCTTCGAGGCGGGCGACGAGGTCGGAGCAAGCGTCCGAGCCTGGGGACACACCCGCCTCTTCTCGCCGTGGGAGCACCTCATCGACCCCGCCTCGGGGCGGCTTCTTGAGGCATCCGGATGGCAGGCGCCACCGGCATCCCGCATCCCCACCGGCGCCGAGCTCGTCTCGCGGTACCTGACGCCGTTGGCCCAGCTCGACGCGATCGCGTCCCGTACCCAGACAGGAACCGAGGTCCTGGCCGTAACGCGCGAGGGTATGGACCGCACGCGCACGCGGGCCCGCGCCGTCACCCCGTTCGCCCTGCGCATTCGGCACGCCGACGGGTCGATCGAGGATGTCCCGGCCCGCGCGGTGATCGATGCCTCGGGCACGTACCGCACACCCAACAGCCTCGGATCGAGCGGGCTGGATCCCCTCGGCCTCGGCGACGTCGCCGACCGCATCTCGCCCGCGCTGCCCGATGTGCCGGGCCGGGATCGTGAGCGATTCGCCGGCAGGCACACGACCGTCGTCGGCGCCGGACACTCCGCCGCGAACACGCTGCTCGCGCTGGTGAAGCTCGCGGCCGAGGCGCCCGGCACACGCGTTACGTGGCTGATCCGCAACACGCGAGCCGCGCGGGTCACGACGGCGCCCGACGACGAGCTCGCGGGTCGCGCCGAGCTCGGCGGACGGGTCGAGGAGCTGGTTCGCTCGGGCGCCATCGACCTCGTCGACGGGTTCGAGATCGTCGGGGCTCGTCGCGCTGCGGCCGAGAGCCATGGCGAGGCTGAGAACGGGGTCGAGCTCGTCGGGCTGCGACGCGGCGAGAGCGTGACCCACCGCACCGACGAGGTCGTGAACGCGACAGGCTTCCGCCCCGACCTCGGCATGCTGCGCGAACTCCGCCTCGAACTCGACGACATCGTCGAGGCGCCGCGACGGCTCGCGCCCCTGATCGACCCGAACGTACACTCCTGCGGAACCGTCGAGCCCCACGGGTTCCGTGAGCTCACTCATCCCGAGCAGAACTTCTTCATCGTCGGCATGAAGTCCTACGGACGCGCTCCCACGTTCTTGCTCGCGACCGGGTACGAGCAGGTCCGTTCGGTCGCGGCGCACCTCGCGGGCGATACCGAGAGCGCGCTGCAGGTCGCGCTCACCCTGCCGACCACGGGGGTGTGCTCGACCGACATCGGAGGAGGAGCCTGCTGCACATGACGACCGTTCGCCCGATGCACGCCTCGGACTGGGATGCGGTCGCCCGGATCTACGGCGAAGGCATCGAAGACGGTGAGGCGACTTTCGAGGTCGAAGTGCCGACCTGGGCTTCTTTCGATGGGTCCCGCCTGCCGGACCTTCGTCTCGTCGCGGACGACAGCGGAACGATCCTGGGCTGGGCCGCGGCAAGCCCCGTCTCGACCCGCGCCGCCTACCGTGGCGTGATCGAGCATTCCGTCTATGTTTCGCGAGAGGCGCGCGGATGCGGCGTCGGACGGATGCTGCTCTCGGCGCTCATCGACGCCGCCGAGGACGCTGGGGTCTGGTGCATCCAGTCCAGCATCTTCCCCGAGAACACGGCAAGCCTCGCGCTGCACGAGCGCGCGGGGTTCCGCACGGTCGGCCGCCGCGAACGTATCGCGCGCTCGGGACGGGGGCCACACACGGGTCACTGGCGCGACACGGTGCTGATCGAGCGCCGCAGCCAGATCAACGGCCGGGACTGACACCGGTTCGCAATCCATAGATATTCGCCTATGCTTCTACTGACGAGAGAAAGCGAGTCCCGATGACCGACAAGCCCACTGTCCTGTTCGTCTGCGTCCACAACGCGGGCCGCTCACAGATGGCCGCCGGGTACCTGCGCGCACTCGCGGGCGACTCGATCGAGGTCCTCTCTGCCGGGTCCGCTCCGAAAGACAGCATCAACCCGGTCGCCGTCGACGCCATGGCCGAAGAGGGCATCGATATCGCGCACAACACCCCGAAGGTGCTGACGGTCGAGGCCGTGCGCGAATCGGATGTCGTCATCACGATGGGCTGCGGCGACGCCTGCCCGATCTTCCCCGGCAAGCGCTACGAGGACTGGGAGCTCGACGATCCGGCCGGCCAGGGGATCGAATCCGTGCGACCGATCCGCGATGACATCCGCGCGCGCGTCGAAGCCCTGATCGCGGAGTTGCTGCCGACGGGCACGTCTGCCTGACCCACAGCTCGTAGGACTTTAGTCACAGAACCCCCCGAGCGGGGCCGTGAATAATAGGGCCATGGGCACCCCGAGCGTCGGATATAGCGCGATCTCCAGCTACAGTCGGGTCGAGATCCTGCACCTCATTCAGGTGGAAGCACGGCAGACCGTCGCGGGCCTCGCGGCCGCGACGGCGCTGCATCCCAACACCGTCCGTGAGCACCTCGAGCGTCTGCTCGAAGCCGGACACATCGTGCGCGAGACCGAGCACCGCACGACGCGCGGTCGGCCGCGGGTGCTCTACAGCGCGGCGACCGGCGCGGCCGAGGCATCCAGCCCTATTGCCCGACGCAAGGCGCGCGCGGCCGCCGAGCGCGGCGACATCATGCGGCGCGTCATGCCGTGGACCGGGACATCCGTTCGCGAACTCGGCACCGAGAGCACGCACCAGCTCGACGCCATCGCCGATCACCTCAGCGAGTCCGGCTTCGACCCGCTGATCAACGAACGTGACCTCACGATCGATCTCACTCCGTGCCCCCACGCAACCGCCCAATCCGCCCACCGCGAGACGCTCTGCTCGGTGCACCTCGGCATCATGCAGGGCGTGCTCGCCGAGGCGCGCGGTCCGCTCGTGGTCGAAGGCATGCGGCCGTCGTGCGACCCGACGCACTGCGTCGTTCAACTCGCGACGGCGTAGGCCCACACCCACGGGATCAGGCGGTGGTGAGTTCCTGCATCGCCGGGACCCGGATGCGGTCCGCTCGTGCGTAGACGTTCATCGACGACCCGCGGAGGAAGCCGACGAGGGTCAGACCGGATGCGTCGGCGAGCTCGACCGCCAGCGATGAGGGAGCGGACACGGCCGACAGGATCGGAAGCCCCGCCATGATCGCCTTCTGCACGAGCTCGAAGCTGGCGCGTCCGGACACCATGAGCACGTGACCCGACAGCGGCAACCTGTCGTTCAGGATCGCCCAGCCGACGACCTTATCGACGGCGTTGTGGCGTCCGACATCCTCGCGCAGCACGACCAGCTCGCCCATCTTCGCGTCGAACAGCGCCGCAGCGTGCAGCCCGCCGGTCTTGTCGAAGACCGCCTGCTGTTCCCGCAGCTTGTCGGGGAAGGTCGCCAGCATCTCGGCCGAAAGAACCGCAGCGTCCGCAGCGACGTCGTAGACCGAGACGGTCTCGACGGCCTCGATCGAGGCTTTGCCGCAGAGCCCGCACGAGCTCGTCGTGTAGAAGTTGCGGGCCAGGTCGGGGTCGGGCGGCGCGACGCCCGGGGCGAGGGTGACGTCGAGAACGTTGTAGGTGTTCTCGGTGTTGCCCGCCAGGGGTCCGCCCGTACCGGGACCTCCGCAGTGGATCGCCCCGCGGAAGTGCTCCCCCGCCGAGATCACGCCCTCCGAGACGAGAAAGCCTGCCGCGAGCTCGACATCGTGGCCGGGCGTACGCATCGTGATGGCGAGGGACGTGCCGCCGACGCGGATCTCGAGCGGCTCTTCGACCGCGAGGGTGTCGGAGCGGCGCACCGGCTCACCCCCGAGGGTGATCTTCGTCACCGGACGACGGGTCGTGATGCGTCCCATGCTGTCAACCGCCGATCGCGTTCATGCCGCGCAGCGGCTGGAGGAAAGAAGGGTCATTGATCGCGTGCCCCGGCAGCTTGCCGCGCACGCTTGATCGCAGCATCTCGTCGAGGGCGGCATCACTCGATCCCTCGGCGCGCAGGATGGGCAGCAGGTCGTACTCGGTGGTCGAGAAGAGGCAGTTGCGGATCTGCCCGTCCGCCGTCAGCCGCAGTCGGTCGCAGTCACCGCAGAACGGCGCGGTCACCGAGGCGATGACCCCGACCGTGTGCGGGCCGCCGTCCAGCGCCCAGCGCTCCGCCGGCGCGCCACCTCGGCCCGGGATCGGCACGAGCGTCCAGCGGGTCGCGAGCGCGTCGAGGATCTCTTCCCGCGTCACCATGGATGTGCGATCCCACGTGTGCCCGGCGTCGAGAGGCATCTGCTCGATGAAACGCAACTGCGCATCGTGCGCGATCGCGAACTCGGTCAGCTCGACGATCTCATCGTCGTTCACGCCGCGCATGGCGACGGCGTTGAGCTTGAGGGGACGGAGGCCGGATGCCTGGGCCGCGGCGATGCCCTCGAGCACGTCGTCGAGGCGATCGCGGCGGGTCAGCTCGTGGAAACGATCGCGCCGGATGGTGTCGATGCTGATGTTCAGCCGCTGCAGCCCCGCGTCGATGAGGTCAGGGAGGAACTCGGGCAAGCGGATACCGTTGGTCGTCATCGCGATCTGCACGGGTCCGTCCGGGCTGTCAATCGCGGCGAGGCGCCGCACGACATCGACGATGTCGGCACGAAGAAGGGGTTCGCCCCCGGTCAGGCGGAAGGTCGTGATGCCCGCCGCGGCGCCGACCCGCGCGATCCGTTCGATCTCGTCCAGGGTCAAGATGCTCGTGCGCGCCAGCCACTCATTGCCCTGCTCGGGCATGCAGTACGTGCAGCGCAGGGAACAGCGGTCGGTCAGCGAGATACGCATGTCGCGGTGCACCCGACCGTGGGTGTCGACCAGCGGACCGGATGCGCCGGCCACCGACACCGGATCACCGGCGGCCCCAGCCGGGCGCTCGACGCGGCGGGCGATCGTGACGGGCACGGCGGTCATCGGCCGCCGCCCCCTCGTCTTCCGCACACACGCATGGGTCGAGCCTATCCGCGGGTCCCCGGAAGAGGGCCGGGAAAGATGCCGGAGCCACGTTCTTTTTACACGGCCCGCGAAGCACTCCGGGCATCCCTCCGTCTGAGATCCTTGAACTACCGCGTCGGACGGAGCCCGAGCTCGTGTGACCGGTGCAACGTGGCCCGACGCGCACCGAAGGAGCGTCGCCCATGGATTTTCTCGACCCGCTGCTGCTCGCCCGTTGGCAGTTCGGCCTGACGACGCTCTATCACTACCTCTTCGTCCCCCTCACCCTGGGACTGGCGCTCGTCGTGGCGATCTTCCAGACGGCCTGGCACCGGAACGGCGACGTGAAGTGGCTGCACCTCACGCGACTGTTCGGCAAGATCTTCCTGATCAACTTCGCGATGGGTGTCGTCACGGGCATCGTGCAAGAGTTCCAGTTCGGCATGAACTGGTCGGCGTATTCACGCTTCGTCGGCGACGTCTTCGGCGCACCCCTCGCCTTCGAGGGACTCATGGCGTTCTTCTTCGAGGCGACATTCATCGGGTTGTGGATCTTCGGATGGGACCGACTCCCCCGCGCCCTGCATCTCGCGTCCATCTGGATGGTCGTGCTCGGATCGACCCTCTCGGCGTACTTCATCCTCGCCGCGAACGCCTTCATGCAGAACCCCGTCGGGTACCAGATGGCGGCGGATGGCGGACGCGCCGAGCTGATCGACTTCGGTGCCGGCCTGACCAACCCCGTCGTGCTCGCGGCCTTCCCCCATACGATCTTCGCCGCATGGATGTTCGCGGCAGCCGTTGTGATCGCGGTCTCGGCCTGGCACCTCTCGCGCGGTCAGCACGTCGTCACGATGCGCTCGTCGCTCCGGTTCGGCCTCTGGTTCATGATCATCTCGTTCGCGGGCACGGCTTTGTCGGGAGACCAGCTGGGCCTCGTGATGGTCTCGACGCAGCCGATGAAGATGGCGGCGGCCGAGGCGCTGTGGGATTCGGCGTGCGGCGCGGATGCATCGTTCTCGATCTTCTCGCTCGGCACACCGGACGGCTCGGAAGAGATCTGGTCGCTTCGAGTGCCATACCTGCTGTCATTCCTGTCGACACACACGCTCGACGGATGCGTCGAGGGCCTCAACGACCTGCAGGCGCAGTACGAGACGCAGTTCGGCGAGGGCGTCAGCTACATGCCGATCATCTGGGTGACCTACTGGTCGTTCCGCTGGATGATCGGGCTGGGCGGTGCGGCCACCCTGATCGCCGTCGCGGGCCTCTGGGTGACACGAAAGAACGCCAAGCGCCCCGTCGCGAAGTGGATGTGGAAGGTCGCGATCTGGGCCGCTCCCCTGCCACTGCTCGGCAGCCTGGTCGGCTGGGTCTTCACCGAGATGGGCCGTCAACCCTGGATCGTCTTCAGCCTGATGCTCACCGAGGACGGAGTCTCGCCGAACGTTCCGGGCTGGACGGTCCTCATATCGCTCATCGCCTTCACCGCGATCTACGCCTCTCTCGCTGTCGTCGAGTTCGGGCTGATCCTCAAGGCGGCGCAGAAGGGTCCGGATCCGCTACCCGACCCGAATGATCCGGACGCCGACGGCGACCGATCCCCCCAACTCACGACGACGGTCTACTAGGAGCATCGACATGGACCTCGCCTACCTCTGGTTCTGGATCATCGGATTCTTCTTCATCGGGTACTTCCTGCTCGACGGGTTCGACTTCGGTGTCGGGATGTCCCTGCCCTTCCTCGGCAAGGACGACATCGGACGCCGCCAGATCATCAACACGATCGGGCCCGTCTGGGACCTCAACGAGACCTGGCTGATCGTCGCGGGCGCGGCTCTGTTCGCCGCGTTCCCCGAGTGGTACGCCACGCTCTTCAGCGGCTTCTATCTCGCTTTGCTGCTGATCCTCCTGGCGCTGATCCTGCGCGGGGTCTCGTTCGAGTACCGGCATCAGCGCGACAGCCTGCGCTGGAAGAAGGGATTCGACACGATGATCGTCGTCGGATCCGCCGTGCCCGCCCTGCTCTGGGGCGTCGCGTTCGCGAACATCGTGCAGGGTGTGCCCATCGATCAGGACTTCGAGTTCACCGGCACGCTGCTGACGCTGCTCAACCCGTACGCGCTTCTCGGTGGCGTGACGACCCTGCTGCTGTTCTTCACATACGGCGTGAGCTTCGTGGCGCTGAAGACCGACGGCCAGGTGCACGACGATGCCCGCAAGCTCGCCGCCCGCTCGGGATTCCTCACCATCATCGTCGCGGCCGCGTTCCTGCTCTGGACGGTCATCGCGCACCCCGAGGTTCCGGTCATGGTGTTGGCGATCGCCGCGGCCGTGTTCCTCATCCTCTCGGTCGGCGCGAATCTGCGTGATCGCGAGGGGTGGGCCTTTGGCTTCGCCGCCGCGACAGTCGTTTCGGCCGTCGGCACGCTGTGGTTCGCCCTCTATCCCTACGTCATGCCCTCGACGACGGATCCCGCGTTCAGCCTGACGATCGAGAACGCCTCGAGCACGGACTACACCCTGACGATCATGTCGTGGGCCGCGCTGGTCTTCCTCCCCCTGGTGCTGGCGTACCAGGGCTGGACGTACTGGGTGTTCCGCCGCCGTGTTTCGCGCTCACACATCGAGAGCGCCGCGGAGGCAGCAGCGCACTGACGCATGGACACCGGAATCATCGGAAACCCCGGTATCTTCGACAGCGCTGTGACTCAGGATCAGGATGTCTCGGATGCGCCGTCGGCGCGGACGCCACCCGTCGACCCCCGACTGCTGAAGTACGCGACGGCGTCCCGGGCATTCTTCGCGATCATCGCGGCGATCGCCCTGCTGCAGACGGCCGTGATCGTCGCCTTCGCATGGCTTCTCACGCGAGCGATCGTCGGCGTCATCGAGGGAATGCCCGCGTCGGATCTCGCGGCGACGCTCGGGGCGCTCGCGGGGGTCGTCGCGCTACGTGCCCTGCTCGCGTGGGTGCGGGAGCTGAGTGCGGCGGGCGCCGCGGCACGTGTGCAGTCCCAGCTACGCGCGGGGTTGCTTGATGCGATCGGGGCGCTCGGACCCGGATGGCTCGACGGTCGTAATTCGGCGAAGCTCGCCCTGACCGCGGGTCATGGACTCGACGCACTCGAGGCCTACTTCGGACGATACCTGCCGCAGCTCGTCCAGACGGCGATCGCGACCCCGGTGATCATCCTCGTGATGTGGTGGCAGGACTGGATCAGCGGCCTGACCGTTCTGCTGACGATCCCGTTGATCCCGATCTTCATGATCCTCATCGGCCTCGCGACGCGGGCCGTGCAGAAGCGGCAGTGGGCCACGCTGCAACAGCTCGCCGCGCGCTTCGCCGACACCGTCGAGGGGCTCGGCACGCTGAAGGTTTTCGGACGTCAACACCGGGCCGCAGCATCCATCGCATCTGTGACAGAGACGTACCGCGTCGAGACCATGCGCGTGCTGCGGGTGTCGTTCCTGTCCGGCTTCGCCCTCGAGTTCCTCGCGAGCATCTCGGTCGCGATCATCGCCGTGTCGATCGGGTTCCGCCTGGTCGATGGGGCGTTGCCGCTCTCGATCGGCCTGTTCGTGCTGCTTCTCGCACCCGAGGCGTACCTGCCGCTGCGTCAGGTCGGCGTGCAATTCCACGCCGCCGCGGAGGGGGTGGCGGCGACCGACGACGTCTTCGCGGTCCTCGACAGCGCGAAGGTGCCCGTTCTGCCCGCGAGAGTGCCCGTTTTGCCCGCGAGGGTGCCCGTTCCCGGCACTCTCGACGCCGAAACGGGCACCCTCGGCCGCGAAACGGGCACTCTCGCGCTGCAGGGCGTGCGGGTACGACGCGGGGATCGGATGCTCCCCGCGGTGACGTTTACCGCAGCGCCCGGGCAGATCGCGCTGATCGAGGGGCCGAGCGGAGCCGGCAAGACAAGCCTGGTCGCGGCCCTGCGCGGCGCGGCCGAGTGGGAGGGCAGCGCGACGCTCGGAGACACGGATCTGCGGGACATTTCTCCTTCGACCTGGCTCGCGTGGGCCGGACAACAACCCGGCCTCATCGCGGGGACCGTTACCGACAACGTCACCCTCGGCGACCCGACGCCCGACCCCGCCCGTGTCGACCGAGCGCTCGCGCTCGCGCAGGCGGACGGCATCGACGCATCCCTCCCCCTCGATGTGCGGGGTGCAGGGCTCTCGGGGGGCCAGGCACAGCGTGTCGCGGTGGCTCGCGCTCTCTACCGGCACCTCGCGGGACGTGCGCCGGTGATCGCGCTCGACGAACCGAGTTCGGCTCTTGATGCCGCGACCGAGGCCGCCCTCTGGCGGAGCCTGCGTGGCATCGCGGATGCCGGGGCCACCATCCTGCTCGTCTCGCACCGCCGGAGCGCACGCGAGATCGCCGATGTCATCGTCGCCCTGCAGCCCGCGGGGGTGACCCGATGACGGCACCGCCCGCCCCGACCATGGGCACCACGTCGGCCGAGGTGCTGCGTGGCGCCATGCCGCCCGCACGCCGCTTCTGGCCCGCCCTCGCATCCGGCTTTCTCACCGAGGCCTCCGCCGTCGCGCTCCTCGCGGTGAGCGCGTGGCTGATCGTCCGAGCCAGCGAACAGCCGCCCGTCCTCTACCTCTCGGTCGCCGTCGTGGGCGTGCGTCTCTTCGCGCTCACCCGGGCGAGTTTCCGCTACCTGGAACGACTGACGGGACACGACGCGGCGCTCCGGCAGCTCGCGGCGACCCGCAGCGGCCTGGTCCGCCGGTTGATCCCGCTCGCCCCCGACGGCTTGGCACGAACACGCCGCGGCTCGGTCCTCGGCGCACTCGTCGACGATGTCGATGACCTGCAGAACTTGCCCCTGCGCGTCGTCGAACCCCTCGCAGGGTCCGCTCTCGTCGTCATCGGCTCCGTCGTGCTCGTGACGATCGTCTATCCACCCGCCGGGCTCACACTGGCGGCCTGCCTCGTCGCCGCGGGGCTCGTCGCAACGCTCTGGGGCTGGGGGGTCGGCGGCCGGGCCGAGCGATCCATCGCTCCCCTGCGCGCGCGGCTCACCGATGCCCTGCTCGATCATTTCGGTTCGCTCGACGTGCTGGTGGCGTACGGCGCCGAGTCGGCCAGCCGTGAGCGGATCCGGTCCGCCGACGCCGCGGTGCGTCGCGCGGTCGTCCGTCGCTCGGTCGCCCAGGCAGGAACCACGGCGCTCGTCACACTTCTGGCGGGGGCGGCATCACTTGCAGCGGTCGCGGTGGCAGCACCTGCGGGGCTCGATGGCCCCTGGCTGGCAGTCATCGTGCTTGTGCCGATGGCCGTCTTCGAGGTCTTCTCGTCGGTGCCGCTCGCCGCCGCGGCCTGGCGCCAGGTGCGGGCCAGCGCCACACGAATCGCGGGGGCCCTGCCCGACGCACTCCCCTCGGGGCTGGTCGCCGAATCCGTCGCGCCTACCGGAATCGCTCCGCCGCTCGGAGCCGGTCTGAACCTGCGGGATGTCTCGGCCCGCTGGCCGCACGCCGACGGCCCGGCACTCCGCGGAGTCGACCTCGATGTCGCCCCCGGCGAGCGCCTGCTGGTCGTGGGGTCGAGCGGTGCGGGCAAGACCACGCTCGCGCACGTGCTCGTGCGCTTCCTCGATTGCGGCGGAACGTACGAGATCGGCGGCACACCCGTCGGCCAGATCGCGGGCGACGACCTGCGCCTGACGATCGGGCTCTGCGAGCAGCGGCCCATGCTCTTCGATGAGAGCATCCGACAGAACCTCTTGTTCGCACGCGAGACGGCGACGGATGCCGAGCTCGAAGCATCCCTCGATCGTGTCGGCCTCGGCACCTGGCTGCGCGAGCGCGGCGGGCTGGATGCCCGCGTCGGCGAGCGGGGTGCCCTGGTGTCGGGCGGTCAGGCGCAGCGGATCGCGCTCGCCCGCGCGCTGCTGCGCGAGTTCCCCGTGCTGGTGCTGGACGAGCCGACCGCCGGGGTCGACGCCGAGGCATCCGATGCCCTTCTCACGGACCTGCTCCAGGCGGTACCCGCCGACCGGTCGGTCGTGCTGATCTCGCACGTCACGGTGCCCGACGGACTCGTCGACCGGGTCGTGCGACTGGAGCACGGTCGCACGAGCGCGTGAGCGCCTGAGGGCCTGAGCGCTACAGGATCATCCCGAACGCCCGCACGCCCTCGTGCGAGGGCAGGGCTTCGAACCCCACGCGCGGGTAGAACGCCACGGCCCCCGTGTTCGCGGAGCTCGCGATGAGGTACAGCCCCGTTACTCCTGACGCCCGCAACTTCTCGGCGAGGATCCGGATCAGCGAGCGTCCCAGTCCGCTGCCCTGGGCTTCGGGAAGGAGGTCAATGTGCAGGTGCGCCGGGTAGCGAGCCGCGTGCTCTTCGGCGCCCGCCCGGAGGCCATCGGCGTGGGCCACGCAGTGCGCGTCTCGCGGGTCGAGCGCACCGGTGGCATCGGCGTAGCGGGTGCGGCGGGAAGGCCACCACTCCTGCCGGAACCATTCGTAGAAGGCATCCGTGTCGGGTGCGGCGACGATGTACCCCGCGACGCCATTCGGGCCATCGACCACGAAGGCGAAATCCGGGTGCCTCGTCACATACGGCAGGACGAACAGATCCGGCAGGAGCGAGTCCGACGAGTACTGCCCGCACGCGTCCGCTCCCGCGTCTCCGGTCCGGACGCAGATCTCCGCGAGCCGCCCCTCATCGCCGACGAGAAACGGGCGGATGGCATATGCCGTCTCGTTCATGCGCCCGCCGGGGGCGCGAACAACCGCACGGCGGCGGGATCGACTCGGACCCGGACGGGAGCTCCCGGCGCGAAACCCGCGTCGACGATGTCGTCGGCCGAGACATCCGCAGCGACGGCCGGTTCGGCGGTGTGCACGCGTGCGCCCGCCGGAGTCTGCTCGACGCGGACGACCCGCGCGAGCCACGTTCCCGGCGTCGATTGCTCCTCCGCCGCGAGCCGCAGCGCGCCCGTCCACGTGGACTCGACGGCGCGTTCCAGGCGCAGATCCGATGGCCGGAACACCGCGGCCAGGGGCGCGCCCTCCGCGGCGGACGCTGCCAGCGACACGTCGTCCGCGGCCCCGATGAGCACCTCGGGGGAAGCGGACCGCGCGCGCCAACGCCCATCGTGGGCGACGCCGTGGATCAGATTCACTCCCGCCATCGTCGCCACGAAGCGCGTGGCCGGGGCCCGAAGCACGTCACGGACCGCCCCGTGCTGGGTGACACGCCCGCCCTCGACAACCATCAGGCGCGTCGCGAGGGCCGCCGCATCAACGGCGTCGTGCGTCACGACGACCGCGGTCGCGTGTGTCGCCGCGAGCTGATCGTGCAGCATGGCGCGGACATCGGCAGCCGTCTCGGGATCGAGCGAGGTGAGCGGTTCGTCGAGCAGCAGCACCTGAGGCGAGGTCGCGAGCGCACGTGCGATCGCGACCCGCTGCTGTTGACCACCCGACAGTTGAGCGGGCCGACGGTCGCCCATTCCCGGCAGGCCGACTCGCCACAGCCAGTCGTCCGCATCGCCGAGCGCCACCTTGCGATCGATGCCGCGGGCACGGGGACCGAACGCGATGTTCTCACGCGCCGTCAGGTGCGGGAACAGACGGGCGTCTTGACCCAGAAGTACCGCGCCGCGCTGCGCTGCCGGGATGTGCCGACGCGGTCTCGCGACGGATGCGACATCCCGTTCGCCGATCCGGATGTTCCCCTCGCTCAACCGGGTCAACCCCGCGATCGCCGCGAGCAGGGTCGACTTGCCCGCCCCGCTCGGGCCCATCACGGCCACGACCTCACCGGGCGCGCACGCGATCTTCGCCTCGAGCCGGAAATCTTTACGCGTCACGACGATGTCGGCGGCGAGCGCTGCGCCGGTCATCCCGCGACCCCCGTCGTTCCGCGACTCGGACGCCAAGCGCGCACGAGCAGCAGCACCAGAATCGCGGTCACGAGCAGGAGAAGGGAGAGGGCGACGGCGGTCCCCTGCCCCACCCCTGAACCGTTGAAGGCCGTGTAGATCGCGAGGGGCATCGTCTGGGTCACGCCCGGTGCGTTGCCGGCGAACAGCGCTGTCGCCCCGAACTCCCCGATCGCGCGAGCGAACGCCAGGATCACGCCGGCAACCAGCCCGGGCGCGGCGAGGGGCAACGTGACGCGCCAGAGGATCCGCCATCGACCCGCCCCGAGCGTCGAGGCGGTGCGCTCGAATTCGACACCCGCTGTGCGCATCGACCCCTCGAGGGCGAGCACGAGGAAGGGCAGCGCGACGAACGTCTGCGCGAGCACGACGGCGGTCGTCGAGAAGGGGATCTGGATGCCCCAGGTCTCCAGCACCTGTCCGAGAGGGCCGGTGCGTCCGAACAAGAAGAGCAGCGCGACCCCGCCCACCATCGGCGGCAGCACGAGCGGCACCGTCACGATGACGCGCAGCAGCGCCGAGATGCGCGGACCCGAACGGGCGATCACGAGCGCGAGCGGTACGCCGAGGATGACGCAGATCCCGGTGGCGATGATTCCGGTGCGGAGCGACAGCCAGAGCGCGTCGAGCGCCACGGGCGATGTGATGTCGGCCCACAGCGTCGACCATTCGACCCGGGCGACGAGCGCCCCCAGGGGGACGATCAGCAGCGCGAGGCCGAGAACAGCCGGGAGAGCGAGGATCGGTGGGACGAATCCTCCCGTGCTGCGCGCGAGCCTCACGGCATGCCGAACCCTGCGTCGGCGAGGATGTTCTGCCCTCGGGCACCGAGCACGAAGCCGACGAACGCTGCGGCTGCCTCGGGGTTTGCGGCGTCCGCGAGCGCGGCGATCGGATACCTGTTGACGACCTCCGCCGCCCCGTCGGGCACGATCGACTCGACGTCGTCGCGGTCGACGACATCCGTCCGGTAGACGAGCCCCGCGTCCGCCTCGCCCGTCGCGACCTTGGTCAGGACCGCCGTGACGTTCTGTTCGACGCTCACGGGCTGGACCTCGACGCCGGCAGCGGCGAGCAGCGCTGTGGAAGCGGCGCCGCACGGCACCTCGGGAGCGCACAGGACGATCGACAGATCGGGGTCCGCCAGGTCACCGAGCGATGTCACTCCCCCCGGGTTGCCGGCGGGAACGACGATCACGAGCGTGTTGCTGGCGAACAACTCGGCGGAACCGGCGACCAGCCCGGCGTCTTCAACGGTCGTCATGTTCGTCTCGTCGGCCGCCGCGAAGACGTCCGCGGGCGCTCCCTCGACGATCTGCCGCGCGAGTGTGCTCGATCCGTCGTACACGAGGGGAAGAATATCGACCCTGGGGTTCTCCGCCTCGAACTCCTCGGCGATCCGGTCGAATGCCGTCGCGAGCGAGGCCGCCGCGTAAACGGACAGAGTGCCCGAGAGTTCCCCGGAATCGGATGCCTCGGGCTCCGACCCGGGCGTCGCCGCGCATCCGGCGAGGGTGATCGCGGCGGCTGCGGCCAGCGCGGCAAACCGCGCCGGCCCCCGCACAGCGCCGCGTGCATTCATTCGCGCGGCGCT
>NZ_HG779673.1:0-27143 GCF_000582705.2 Microbacterium sp. C448 | reverse complement strand
AGGGCCAGGGTGAATACCGTGGCTGTGGCGATCAGCGGCCATCGGAAGCGATGAGTACTCATGGTGTGGTCGTGCCTTTCTGCTGCGTCAGGACTGAAGGATCGAGCGGCCCGTCGCGAGGAGAGCCGCATCGTCTTGGGGTGGGTGGGGGCGCGCGCACAGAACGTCGCGCAGATGCCGTTCGAACGGCAGCGACCGGGTCAGCCCCGCGTTGCCGATCGAGGCGACGAGCGTTTCGACCGCGCTGATCGCGGCGCGCGAGGTGATCAGCTTGACCAGGCCGAGATCGGCCGGGTTGGCGCGTCCCGCGTCGATGTCAGCGGCGACGGCGGCGAGGACGAGTTCGGCCGTACGGATCTGCGCGGATGCCTCACCCGCCGTGGACTGGATGCGCTCCAGTGTCGCGATCGGACGCCCGAGCGAGGTCGGCACCCGCTCGCGGGCGAACTCGCCGAACGCGGCGAGCGCGGCGCGCGCGACCCCGACGTAGAGGGCGGGCACGCCAACCGAGTACGCGCCGGGCAGAGTGGGGTTGTTCGGGACCGTGCCGACGGGGGCACCCGAGAAGTTCTCGAACGGAACCTCGACACCGTCGTAGATGACGTCGTGGGTCGAGCTCGCCCGCATCCCGAGGTGATCCCAGGTCGGCACGACCGTGACCCGCGGGTCATCGCCGGGGACGATGACATGCCCGACGCGGGGTTCGGCCTCGTCGGTGACGACCCAGACCAAGTGGTACGCCAGACCCTCGGATCCCGTCGCGAACCCTTTCCGCCCCGAGACGGACCAGCCACCGGATGTTCGATGCGCCGTCGTTGCGGGCAGCCCGCCCCGGGCTGGAGCCCCGAGCTCGGGTTCCGCCCGCACGGCGTTGAGCAGCACCGGGCGCTCCGCGGACTCGGCGAGCACCCGCGCGTACAGGTCCTCGGGCCAGAACGGCGCCGCATCCTGCACGGCGTGCTGTGCAGCCGTCATCGCCACGAGCAGCGCGACGGACGGGTCACCCTCGCCGAGCGCGAGGTAGACGTCCACGGCCTCGCGGGCCGACAGCCCGCGTCCCCCGTATCGGCGCCCGACCGTCGCGGTCAGTAAGCCTGCGTCGTGCGCTGCCTCGACCCCCGGCCAGGGGAATGACCCGTCGAGGTCGTGGTTCGGCGCGTGTGCGGCGAGCGTGCGGGTCAGCGCGCTCAGCTCGAGCGGCGTCAGGCGCGGCTCGCCGAGGGCGCGCCCGGTTGTCGTCACGGCGCTCACGCGCGCACCCCCTCCGTGATGGGCGGCTGGGCGACGACCTCGCCGCGGACTCCGGTGGCGGCACGGTGCGCAAGCTCCTGGCGCACGAGCGGCAGCACGTATCGTCCGTAGTCGATCGCGTCATTGAGGTTGTCGTACCCGCGGATCGAAATGAGGTCGGCACCGAGGTCGACATAGTCGAGGATCGCCGCGGCGACCGTCTCGTAGCTGCCGACGAGCGCGGTCGAGGCACCGGCGGCGTTCGTCACCTCGGCGGGCTTAGTCCAGAGCGCCCGGTCATGCACCTCACCGCGAGCCGCTGCGTCGAGCAGTCGCTGTGACCCGACGTTCTGCGGGCGCGCGCTGTCGTAGTGGCGGAAGGGAACGAGGCCGGCGTTCGCATATGTCTCGGCGACACGAGCAACGTGACGATGCGCCTTCTCCCACGCGAGTTCGTCCGTCTCGGCGACGATGGGGCGGAACGTCACCCAGATGCGCGGCTTGTCGGCGCGACCCGCCGCGACGGCCTCCGAGTTGACGCGCTCGATCTGCTCGCGCGTGTCGGCGAGGGGCTCCCCCCACAGCCCGAAGATGTCACCCACCGCACCGCCGACGCGGTAGGCCGCATCCGATGAGCCTCCGACCGAGATCGGGATGGGCGCAAACGGGGCGAACCCCGGGCCGAAATCGTCGAACCGGTAGTAGCGACCCTCATGGCTGAACGATCCGGTCTCGGTCCACGCACGTCGGACGATACGGATCCACTCTTCCGAACGGTCGTAGCGTTCGTCCTTGCTGAGGTAGTCGCCCTGCCGCGCCTGCTCGGCATCGCTCCCCCCGGAGATGATGTGCACCACGGCCCGACCGTCCGAGATCTGGCTCAGGGTCGCCAGCTGTTGCGCAGCAACCGTCGGGTAGACCGTGTTGGGTCGCACGGCAACGATGGGGGCAAGCCTCTCGGTAGCAGCCGCGACAGCGGTTGCCACCACGAACGAGTCCGCGGACGAGCTGCCGTAGGGAACGAGGGTGTAGTCGAAGCCCGCGTCCTCGAGCACACGCGCATAGCGACGCACGTACGCGGGATCGAGCGGGCGGCCACCCTTCAGCGGGTTGAGCTCGTCGCCCGGGCGGGTGTTGATGGCACTGATGAACTCGACGGTCATGACTGGTTCTCCTTGACAAGGGGCGCACCGGCGCCCGGGTGTGATCCGACGGCGACGGGGCGATCGGGGTGGTTGGACCATTGGCTCCACGAGCCGGGGTACAGCTGCGGGGCGTATCCCGCCAGGGTGAGAGCGACGAAGGCGTGGGAGGCCGTGACCCCCGAGCCGCAGTACACGCCGACCGGCGCGTCCGGTCGAGCACCCGCCCGGGCGAAGCGCGCGCGAAGCTCTTCCGGGTCGAGGAACCGCCCATCCGGCCCCACGTTCACGGTCGTGGGGACGTTGATGGCACCCGGGATGTGCCCCGCCCGCGGATCGACGGGTTCGGCATCTCCGCGGTACCGCTCCTCGGCGCGCACATCGAGCAGAACCCCGTCCTGCCCGAGGGCCGCCGCCTGATCGATCGTGAGCCGGGGCAGTCGCCCGGGGGTCAGGGTGATGTCGCCGCGCGGCGGGTCGACGAGGCCGTGCTCGAGCGTGCGGCCCGACGCAGTCCAGGCACGCAGCGACCCGTCGAGGATTCGCACGTCGGACACACCGGCGTCGGTGAGCAGCCACCAGGCGCGGGCCGCTGAGAGCGACTTCAGGTCGTCGTAGACCACCACCGTGTCGCCGGTTCGCAGTCCCCAACCGCGGGCGGCGGTCTCGAGCCGGTCCAGCGCAGGGAGGGGGTGCCGCCCATCGCGCGGCGTGCCGTGCTCCGCGAGCTCGGAGTCGAGATCGACATACACGGCGCCCGGGATGTGCCCGGCGAGATATTCCGGGCGACCGTCCGGACGATCGAGCCGCCAGCGGACGTCGAGCACACGCAGGGGGGCTCCGGAGGCGAGGAGCTCAGCGAGCTCAATAGCGGAGATGAGAATGTCGGACATGGTTCTCCTAAGAACGGGCGCAGAGCAGACAGGCGAGCGCCGATGAGGCGGATCAGGACGGCTAGCGGGTGGAGGTGCTCAACACCCGCGCATCATGCGCATTCGACGGACCAGCGAGCTCCCGACACGCACGAAGCGCACGGACGAAGCGGCGGCGAAGATGCCCGTGCTTTCCATGTCATGCCTCTCGCGGTGATGCGCTGGATACGTCGTGTGGTCAGGTTAGGGACGCCGTCGACCGAGCGTTGCCGCGACGTCCCGATTGTTTCGGCACGTTTCACGCCGCGAGCCATCCCGGACTCTCCAGCACCTGCCGCGGTTCGATTTCCGCCTTTCCACCTGGGATAAAAGTTCGAGCTCGGAATGAGCTGCTCGCTACTCCTGGATATCGCTCTGTCACCGATTGCGACGAAAGATGACAGCGATTCTGCGATCGGAGCGCCCGTGCTCGCGTTGACCGACGCCGAAACAGTACTGTCGGGTCCCACCCGCTCCCGCATTCACGGAACGGCGACGACAAGGAAGGCTGTGTCCCCCGATGAACCCACCGTTAGAGATCTGGCATGCAGGTTTCTTGGGGAACACCGCAGTGTTGTATGACGGCGCGTTTCACAGCTCTCGTCGCGCGCGGGATGCCCGCGTAGTGTCGCCCGAAATACCCGACCCGGAACAGCATCATGACGACATCACTCGATCCCGCAGCGGGCTTCGCAACGCAGCAACTGCACGCAGGCCGTGAGGCCGGAGACCCCCATCAGGCACGGGCCACCCCGATCTACCTGACGGCCGGCTTCGCCTTCGACGACTTCGACCACGCGCAGGAGGCCTTCTCGGGCGAAGAGCCCGGATTCATCTACTCGCGCCATGGGAACCCGACCGGCGAATCCGTCGAACGACGTCTCGCGGCGCTCGAGCGGGGAAGCGAGGCGATGCTCGTCGCGAGCGGCCAGGCCGCGACGGCCAACGCGCTCCTGGCGATACTGCGCGCGGGCGACCATCTCGTCTCTTCCGGCACGATCTACGAGGGCACCCGCGGTCTTTTCCTCGAGCACCTCCAGCGGTTCGGGATCTCGATCGACTTCGTCGACGACCCCACCGACCTGGGGGCCTGGCGCGCAGCCGCAACCCCCGCCACACGCGCGTTCTTCGCCGAATCCATCTCGAACCCGAAGAACAACGTCCTCGACATCGCGGCCGTTGCGGACATCGCCCACGCGGCGGGCGCACCCCTGATCATCGACAACACCCTCGCCACTCCCTACCTCTTGCGGCCGATCGAACACGGCGCCGACATCGTCGTCCATTCGACGAGCAAGTTTCTCGCCGGCCATGGGAGCGTTCTGGGCGGGTTCATCGTCGATGCGGGGACCTTCGACTGGGGAACCGGCGCTTACCCCCACCTCTCCGAGACACGAGCGGTCGATGGCCTCACCCACGTCGAGCGGTACGGCAAGCGGGCCTTCGCCGGGTTTCTACGCGACCTGGCGGTTCCCCGGTTCGGTGCGGCGCCGTCCCCCATCAACGCGTTTCTCATCGAGCAGGGAATTGAGACGCTCTCCCTCCGCGTCGACCGCCAGTCCACGAGCGCTGCGCAGATCGCGCGCTTTCTCGAGTCGCAGCCCGAGGTCGAAACCGTGGACTACGCCGGACTTGAGTCCAACCCGAACCACGCCACGGCTTCGCGCTATCTTTCCCGGGGCTTTGGGTCGGTGTTCTCCTTCACCCTCTCCGGAGAAGAGCACGCGGCGCGGCGCTTCTACGATGCCCTGTCCCTCTTCACCAAGATGACTCACCTCGGCGACGTGCGCTCGCTCGTGATCCACCCGAGTACGACGACGCACAATCTGCGCACCGAGGAAGAGCGCCGGCGCGCGGGGATCACGCCGGGGTTGATCCGACTGTCGGTCGGCATCGAAGATGTCGGCGACCTCGTGCGGGACCTGGACGGCGCGTTCGCCGTATTGCGCGAAGTGCCCGTCGAGGCGGCCCTGCCCGACGTCGTGAAGGTGGCGTGACGTGGCACGCCAACAGCATTTCGGATGGTTCCTCTCGCGCGGGTTCGGTCCGCAGGGGTGGGGCACCCCCGCATGGGATTGGGGCTACGACTGGGAGCGCCCCGCGCTGTACCAGCAGTCCGTGCGCGAACTGGAGCAGGCGGGCCTGGACCTCGTGATCGTGGAGGACGCCATCTCGGCGGGCTTGCCCGACACCCTCGATCTGCGGGTGCGGGGAGCTTACGGCGGACCCAAACACGACCCCGTTGCGCTGACGCCCTATCTGCTGGCCGCGACGGAGCGGATCGGGATCGTTCCGACGGTGAACGTGGCGTCCTACCTGCCCTACGTTGCGGCCCGCCAGTTCGCCTCGCTGCATCACCTGAGCGATCATCGGGTCGGCATCAACGTCGTGACGGATGTCGGCAGCGCGCGTCATCTCGGCCTCGATCCCATCGCGCACGACGCCGCGTACGACCGGGCGGATGAATGGACGTCCGGTCTGCGCGAACTGTGGCGCAGCTGGGGCGACGGTGCTCTCGTCGCGGACGCGACGTCGGGGCGCTTCGCGGATGCGTCTCACATCGAAACCGTCCAGCACCGGGGCGAGTACTTCTCGTTCGATGGCCCCCTGAACGCGATTCCGTTCGCGGGCGGTGGTGATCCCGTGATCGTTTCTCCGGGCGGATCGCCACGCGGCATCGAGTTCGCGGCGGCTCATTCGGATGTCCAGCTCGCGCTCGCGAGTCTCGACATCAACCCGGTGCGCAGCTACCGCGAGAAGGTCGGGGCGGCAGCCGCCCGACAGGGCCGCGAGGGACGCATCCGGACGCTGTTCGTGTTCAAACCGCAGGTGGTGTCCAGCGTCGAGGAGGCAGAGCGGATCGTCACGGCGTCGCTCCACCCATCCGAGGCGGAGTTGCGCCAGATCGCCCTCGGGCATTCGTCCGACCTCGAGACCGACCTGACACGGCTCGACCTCGACAGCCCCCTCGATCCTGCAATCTTCGGTGAGCATGTGTCCCGCGGCTCGATCTCGTGGCTGCGCGGCGGGTTCGAGTCCTTCGACGACGTTCCGCTCCGAGAGATCCTCACCCAGCACGCCCGCAAGGGCCGCATCACCGATCGGCGGGGCTATGTCGGTACGGCCGAAGAGATCGCTGACTTCATCGAGGAGTTGGGGGACGATGCGGGCAACGACGGCTTCATCTTCTCGGGCGACTTCCACCCCACGACGATCCACCGCTACCTCGACGAACTCGTGCCGGTGCTCCGGCGCCGCGGCATCCTGCGCCGCGAGTATGCGACCGGCGGTGCACGGGCCAACCTCTTCGATTTCTGACCCGCGTCGGCACGAATGTGCCGTCGTGTTTCGGGCGCGCTCGCGCCCGCGAGAGGACTGGTGAGAATGGGATCATGACTTCCCCCGCGCATCCGCCCGCGCATCCGTTCGACGCGCTGACGCGCGCGCGGCTCGATCGTCCCGAGAGTCGCAAGTGGAGCCTGCACGCGGGCAAGATCGGTGCCTGGGTGGCCGAGATGGACTTCGGAACCGCCCCCGCGATCGCGGAGGCCCTCGCGCGCGCGATCACCGACGGCACATTGGGGTACCTGTCCCCTCCGCTCGCTGCCGCCGTGGCCGACGCCACGGCGGAATGGATGTCTGCCGAGTACGGCTGGGCTGTGGATCCCGCCCGCGTGCACTCGGTCTCGGACGTCATGGCGGCGCTCGGCGTGGCGATCACCGAGTACTCCCCCGCCGGATCTGCGGTCATCGTTCCGACGCCGGCGTACATGCCGTTCCTGACCTACCTGCCGACGATCGGGCACCCGGTGATCGAGGTGCCGGGGGCCCTGATCGACGGCCGATGGCAGCACGATCTCGAGCGCATCGATGCCGCGTTCGCGGCGGGCGCCCGCACCCTGGTGCTCTGCAATCCGCACAACCCGACCGGGACCGTCCTCACCCGCGATGAGCTCCTCGCGATTGCCGCGATCGTCGAGCGTCACGGCGGCCGCGTGTTCGCCGACGAGATCCACGCACCGCTCCGCTTCGACGGACGCCCGCACATCCCGTACGCGTCGCTCTCACCCGAGACCGCGGCACACACGGTTACCGGCACGAGCGCGTCGAAAGCGTGGAACATCCCGGGACTCAAGGCCGCTCAGCTGATCACCTCCAACGACGCAGACCAGCAGGCCTACCGCCGCTTCGGCTTCGCCGTGCAGCACGGGGCGTCGACCCTGGGGGTTGTCGCTTCGACCGCCGCCTACCGGGAGGGCAAATCCTGGCTCGACGAGACGCGGGCATATCTCTCGGACAGCCGCCTCCTGCTCGCCGAGCTGCTCGCGACACACCTGCCCGGCGCGCGCTATCGTCCGCCCGAGGCGACGTACATCGCGTGGATCGACACCGCCGCCCTGGACATCCCCGATTCTCCAGTCGCGTTCTTCCGCGACCACGCCAACGTCGTGCTGACGGACGGAGCGCTGCTGGGAGCCGGGTACGAGAGATACGTTCGCCTCGTCTTCGCCACGCCCCGCCCGATCCTCGCGGAAGCGGTCGGCGCGATGGGCGACGCCTGGCGTGGCTTGCACCGGTAATGCTCGGCAACAAAACGCGACGGCTCGCCGGAGGGACTTAGCCTCGAGAAATGTCAGAAGCCAGCCTGCCGATCCTCGACCTCTCGCTCCTCGATCAGGGGGACGCTGCCGCGGCGCGATTCCGCGACGAATTGCGTGCCGCAACCCACGACGTCGGGTTCTTCTACCTGACCGGTACGGGCGTGAGCCCCGAGCTCGAGCAGCGACTGCTGGAAGTCTCTCGCGGGTTCTTCGCGCTGCCCGAGGCCGACAAGCTCGCGATCGAGAACGTGACGAGCCCCCACTTCCGTGGTTACACGCGCGTCGGCGGCGAGCGCACCCAGGGACACGTGGACTGGCGTGAGCAGATCGACATCGGGCCCGAGCGCGAGGCGATCACCGACCCCGAGGCGCCCGACTTCGCGCGCCTGATCGGACCGAACCTGTGGCCCGCCGCACAACCCGAGCTGCGCGAGGTCATCGACGAATGGCACGAGCACCTCACGGGAATCGCCCGCAAACTGCTCCGCGCCTGGGCCGTGGCGCTCGGCGCACCCGAGACCTACTTCGACGAGCACTTCGGTGAGCCGTCGACCCTGATCAAGATCGTCCGTTATCCCGGCAAGGACGACCCCGAACCGCAACAGGGAGTCGGCGCGCACAAGGACTCCGGCGTCTTGACGCTCCTGTGGATCGAGCCGGGCAAGGGCGGACTTCAGGTCGAGCGCGACGGTGCGTGGGTCGACGCGCCGCCCGTCCCGGGTGCCTTTGTCGTCAACATCGGCGAGCTGCTCGAGTACGCCACGCAGGGCTACCTCAAGGCGACGAATCACCGCGTGATCTCGCCGAAGTACCCCGACGAGCGCATCTCGGTGCCGTTCTTCTTCAACCCGGCGCTGGATCGACGGCTGCCGCTCATCGAGCTGCCGGACGAGCTCGCCGCCGAGGCATCCGGAGTCACACAGGATCCCGCAAATCCCATTCACGCGCTGTACGGCGAGAATGCGCTCAAGTCACGCCTGCGCGCGCATCCGGATGTCGCGGAGCGCTGGCACGCGGATCTGGTTGCGGAGCGGGCGGCAGCGGCCCGCTAGGCGTGGTCGAGGATTCGCCGAACTGACTCGGATGTCACGGCTCGAGGCTTCGCGTACGGCTGGACGGTGACGTCCGCGACGAAAGTCACCGCGCGCCGTGCTGCCTACCGCGAGTCCGCACCCAACCGCGTGAGACGTGCCGCGTGTTTTGCGTGGGCGGCGGCGTGCCCGAGAAGGGCCGCCAACACAGTCACCAACGCCGCGGCACCAACGCCCCAGCCGATGTGCACCTGAAGCAGCAGAGCACCGATAGCGGCACCGGCGGCGATCAGCACGATCGCGGCGAGCCGACGGAACCACGGTTGACCGGTGCCCCCCGCGAGCCGCGAGTCGGCCGCGAAACCGGTGATGGTCGACGTCACCACGACCGTGGTGACGTCCTTGACGGCGATATGCCGAGCCGTCGCCGCCTGGATGCCCATGCTCGCGGCCAGGAAGAACGTGATGAGGTACTCCCACGGCTGGGGTGGCGCTCCGTCCGTGACGAAGAGGCTCACCGCGAGCGCGGCCTGAACCAGCCCGACGACCGCAAAGAGCCACGTGGTGCGCGTCGTCCAACCCGCCGCGACCGGACGGAGCACCCGTCCCCCGACCACGGCGCCGAACATGAAGGCGAACAGAGCGAGCAGGGGGCCGATCCAGGGCAGGTCATCGGCGCCCGCGAGCGCCATGCCGAGGATGACGACGTTCCCCGTCATGTTGCCCGCGAAGACTTTGTCGAGGCCGAGATAACCGACCGCGTCGACGATGCCGGTCGAGAATGTGAGAGCCAGCATGAGCGCCAGATGCAGGCGCTCGGGAGCGGATCGAAGTTGGTTGAGCACGGGATACATCCTGTCGATTGCTCTGCGGGCGGGGTCAGCTCAGCGCCCGACGGCGTAGCCCTGCATACCGCGCGCGTTGGCTGCCGCAATGACCATCCCGTCGTCGCGGAATCCCGCGGCGCTCAGTCTGCCGAGACTCCACGCGGGAGCCACGACGACATCATGACCGCGATCGCGCAGCTCGTCGAGCGCCGCGTCTCCCACAGTCTGTTCGACGACGACGCCCCGCGGTTGGAAACTGCGCGGGAAGAAGGACGAGGGCATATGCGTGGAGTGCCATGTAGCCGCGTCGATCGATTCCTGCAGATTCATGCCGTGCGAGAGCAGGTTCAGGAGGAAGGTTACGGTCCATTGGTCCTGCTGATCTCCGCCCGGCGTCCCGAATGCCAGATAGGGGGCACCGTCACGCAGCAACATGCCGGGACTCAGGGTCGTGCGCGGTCGCTTGCGCGGCGCGATCGAGTTCGGCAGTCCCTGCTCGAGCCAGAACATCTGCGCTCGGGTCGGCAACGAGAAGCCGAGCCCCGGAATGGCCGGTGAGCTCTGCAGCCACCCCCCGCTCGGAGTCGCGGCCACCATGTTTCCCCAACGATCGACGACGTCGAGGTGGCAGGTGTCGCCGCGGACCACCCCCATGCTCGCGAGCGTCGGCTCACCCGTACCCGCGGCCGCATCGATCGGCGCGTCGAAGATGGATCTGGACAGGTGCGGTTCGTGCCCGCCCGGCGACCCGGGGCGCAATTCGCCCGATGACTCCTCGGTCACGAGCTGTGCGCGGCTGCGGGCGTAGTCGTCGGCGAGGAGCGCGTCGAGCGGGACGTCGACGAAGTTCGGATCGCCGTAGAAGGCCTCGCGATCGGCGAACGCGAGCTTGGCGGTCTCGGTCACGGCATGGATCATCTGCGCCGAACCGGGTGCGCCGATGTCTTGATGGGCGAGCATCGCAAGTTGCTGCAACAGGACGGGCCTCTGACCCCACGGCCCCGTCTTCGCCACGGTCACACCGCCGAACTCGATCGTCGTCGGACGCTCCCAGGTAGGCTCCCACTCCGCCATGTCTGCGCCGGTGAGCAACCCCGCGTGGTCGGAGCCGGTCGAATCGCGGACGGGTTGGCGCATCCACGCGTCGATCGCGTCGGCGACGAAGCCGCGGTAGAACTCGTCCCGTGCGCGCGCGATCACGGCCTCTCGACTGCCTCCGCCGGCGTTCGCATTCACCACGATCCGCTCCAGGGTGTCGGCCAGGAGCGGATTGCGGAAACGAGCCCGCGGCACCGGTTGCGTGCCGCCCGGCAAATAGATCTCGGCCGACGTGGTCCAGTGCTCCGACAAGAGCGAAGCCACCGAAGCAATCGCGACGGTCGCGTCGGGGACCAGGGGGTACCCGTGGCGCGCGTACTCGATCGCGAAGCGGGTCACCCTCTCCAGCGACAGCGTGCCGTGGCGCTCGAGCATGCTCATCCAGGCGCCGAACGATCCGGGCACGACGGCAGCGAGATGACCCGTTCCGGGAATGGCGCCCAGACCCAGATCGGCATAGGCCGCTGCGGTGGCGGCGGCGGGCGCCGGTCCCTGCCCGCACAAGACCCAGGGCTCTCCCCCGGCGACATCAAAACCCATGATGGGTGTGTCGCCGCCGAGGCCGTTCAGGTGCGGTTCGACGACGTGCAGCACGAGTCCCGCGGCGACGGCGGCATCAAACGCGTTGCCGCCCTCTTCGAGGACAGCCATCCCCGAACTCGACGCGAGCCAGTGCGTGGACGCGACCGCGCCGAACGTGCCCACGATCTCGGGGCGAGTGGTGAATTGCATGACACGGTCCTTCTGGAGTGCCGACAGGCGGCCACCGGCTGAAAGCGGGAACTATCCCGAGACCGTATCGTATACGAAACGTGCTCCGTGCACGCCTCGGCGATCAGTGGGTCGTGAAGCCGTCGTCACCACCCGTGTCGTGCGCACCAGGCTGCGTCGCGGCACGCCGCACGTGCTCGGCCATGAGACTTTCCGCGCGATCGGCATCACGCGCCTCGATCGCGTCGTAGATGTCGCGATGGTCACGCCAGAAGAACCGGTTGTCGACCGGGATGGAAGCCGTGTTGATCCATTCCGAACGCGCAGACAGCTGGTGCACGAACCCACCGAGCACGCTGTTGCCGCTCGCCGATGCGACGGCATCGTGGAAGCGCGAGTTCAGTCGGTGAAGCCTGTCCATCTGCCCGAGATCGATGGCGCGGTCATCCTCGTCCAGGATCTCCCTGATCGCAGCAAGATCGGCATCGGAGCGCTGGGTGGCGGCGAGCCGGGTGGTGTGCGGCTCGAGCACCGCCCGCGCGGTTCGAACCTCGTGCACGACCCGTTCGGTCAGATTCATGACGGTCGGGGAACCGAAATGGCGCA
This sequence comes from Microbacterium sp. C448, assembly GCF_000582705.2. NCBI lineage: Bacteria > Bacillati > Actinomycetota > Actinomycetes > Micrococcales > Microbacteriaceae > Microbacterium > Microbacterium sp. C448. Next base: position 14,986 of record NZ_HG779673.1, on the reverse strand, counting down.
GCTCGACGAATCCCTCCGCGGCCAGCGCTCGCACAGCCTCGCGAATGGGCACACGAGACACGTTGAACGCCGATGCCAGCGCGGGTTCTGTCACCCGCGATCCCGGGGCGAGCTCGCCCCTGATGATCATGTCGCGAACGGCATCCACCAGGGCGGGGCCCCGCAGAATCGTCTCTTCAGGCATCGGCCCCCTCCTCGATCGATCGACCCCGATCGTATCCAGCCCGAGCCATTCATCGACGCACCGCCGAAAAAACCTCTTGCCTGGCGGTCGGTGCCGACGATACAGTGACGCAACTTCGTATACGAAGTGACCCGAATATTGCACCTGCAGAGTCGCTCGTGAGAATCACATCGCGTCGCCGCCTGCCCTTCACACACACCAACAGCAAGGACGACACCATGAGCACGTCACTCAGAGCGGCCGCACTCGTAGCGGTCAGCGCCATCGCGCTGACCGGCTGCGTCAGTACGGCTGCGCCATCCACCGACAACAGCACGGCGGCCTCGGACACCATCCTCCTCGGCGCCGTGATGGCCGAGACAGGCTTCATGTCCCCCTTCGACACCCCGGCGTTGAACTCACTCCGCATCGCGATCGATGAGCTCAACGGAGCCGGCGGAATCGACGGCACCCCCGTCGAGCTGCGGGTGATCGACACGGGTTCGGATCTCGAGAAGTACGCGCCGTCTGCACAGACGCTCATCGATGCCGGCGCGAAGGCGATCATCGTGACCTGCGACTACGACATCTCAAGCCCGGCGGCGCTCGTGGCGGAGCAGGCCGGAGTTCTGAACGTCTCCCCCTGTGTCGGCGACACGATCTACGGCCCCCGGGGCGGACTGGACATCGGGTTCTCGTTGGGCAACGCCACACCCGGAGAGGCCAGCGTGATGGCGGAGTTCGCTGACAGCAAGAGCTGGACGAACGCCGTCTTCCTGACCGACACATCGCTGAAGTACACCCAGAGCCAGTGCGCCATCGCGCGCGAGCGGTTCCTCGAGCTGGGCGGCACCGAGATCGCGGGCTACGACTACGTACAGGGCGAGAACATCAGCGAGGCCGTCTCGAGCATCGCCGCCGGCCCGGCCCCCGACGTGATCTTCAACTGCGGCTATAGCCCGGGCGGCGCACAGGTCGCGAAAGACCTGCGCGACGGCGGCATCGCGGCCCCGATCGTCTCGGGCTTCGGCATGGACGGAACGTTCTGGCTCGACTCCATCCCGGGCCTGACGGACTACTACGTGGTGACCTTCGCTTCCACCGCCGGAGACGACCCCGACCCCGCGGTCAACGACCTGGCGACTGTCTACGAGCAGACCTACGGCGCGCGCCCCACCGTGGGGAGCTTCGTGACCGGTCCCTCCACGCTCGACGCCATCGTCACGGCGCACGAGGTCGCTCAGAGCTGGGACGGCAAAGCGCTCGCGGACGCGTTCCTGACTTTCGACGGCCTCGAGTTGCTGGCTGGGCCGACGACCTTCACGCCGGAACTCCACGTGAACGTCGACCGCCCCCAGCGCGTCCTGGTGGTCGAAGACGGCGCCCTGAAGTTCGTCGAGCGACGCGCACCCGAGAAGGTCATCCTCGGTGACTGATCGTCTCGCCCCTGGAGCAGGCCGCGGAGGCGGCCTGCTCCAGGGGCATGGGATCACACGCTCATACCGCGGGGTGAAGGCGCTCCAGAACGTCACGATCGATGTCCCACTCGGGCGAGTCACGGGCCTGATCGGAGCCAACGGTGCCGGCAAGTCGACTCTCGTCAACATCCTGAGCGGGTACGACCGTCCGAACGGCGGCGGGGTCTTCATCGACGGCGGCGAGCTGCCCCGCGAGAGCGCCGAGCGGCGCACTCGCCGAGGTATCGCGCGCACGTTCCAACACGGTCACCTCTACCCGCGGCTGACCGTCCTCGAGAACGTGACGGTCGCCGCCCTGGCCTGTGGACTCTCGCGACGAGAGGGACGCTCACTCGCGCTGGCACTCCTCGCGGAACTGCAGCTCGAAGAATGGGCGATGCATGACGCCGACCACCTGCCGCACGGGGTGGAACGACGTCTCGGCGTGGCCAGGGCGCTGGCGACACGACCGAACTGGGTGCTTTTCGACGAACCCGCGGCCGGACTGAACGATGGCGAGGCCGAGCACTTCAGGGACACGATGCGCGCCCTCGCGACTCGCGGACTCGGCGTGCTGCTGATCGACCACAACATGCCACTCATCTTCGGAAGCTGTGACCACATCTTCGTCCTCGGCGCCGGACTGAACGTCATGGACGGTTCACCCGACTCGGTGCGCACCGACCCCCGCCTCGCAGCGTCGTACCTGGGCAACGCCGCACAGCAGATCGCCGAAGGAGCCGAGCATGGTGTCGACTGAATCGCCGCGGATCCTTACCGTCTCAGACCTTCGGGTCTCGTATCGCGGCGTGCCCGCCGTGTCGGGCGTGAGCTTCCACATCGATGCCGGCGAGCTCGTCGGGATCATCGGACCCAACGGCGCCGGAAAGTCCTCGACCCTGCTCGGCATCGTCAACGCCGTGCGCTCGGATTCCTCCGAGACCAGCCTCGGCGGCGTCGACCTACGTCGCATGCCACCCGAGCGCGTGGCGCGAACAGGACTGGCCCTCGTGCCCGAGGGACACCACATCTTCGGGCGACTCTCGGTGCGCGACAATCTGCGTCTCGGCTCCACGGCCCGGCGCGATCCCCGCGGCCTGGAAGAAGACCTGAAATGGGTGATCGAGCTGTTTCCCATCCTCGATGAGTTCGCGAATCGCCCCGCGGGGCTCCTCTCCGGCGGTCAACAGCAGCAGCTCGCGATCGGCCGCGCCCTGTTGGCGAACCCGATTCTCCTCGCACTCGACGAACCCTCTCTCGGACTGTCACCGACCGTCGTCGACACAGTCTTCGCAGCCATCGCGCGCATCCGCGAGCGCGGCACGGCGGTGCTCCTCGTCGAACAGCGAGCACAGCAAACGGTCGCGGCCGCCGATCGCACGTATGTGTTGAACGACGGGCGGATCGTGATGGACCTGGCTCCCGCCGACGCGGCCGACTCCGCCCTCCTGATGAAGGCCTACCTGGGATCATGATGCCCCTCCTGCAATCACTTTTCGACGCCGTCTCCGCGGGAGCCGTCTACGCGCTCGCGGCCCTCGCCATCGGTTTGGTCTTCGGCGTGCTGCGACTGGCGAACTTCGCCATCGGCGAGATCATCACCGGGTCGGCCTACGCTCTGATCCTCATCTGGCCTTTCTCGTGGCCGCTGGCGCTGGTCGCCTCGGTGGTCGTCGCCGTTGCACTATCTCTCCTGATGGATGCTGCCGTTTTCCGGTGGATGCGCTCACAGTCGCCGGCGACGCTCCTCATCGCGAGTTTCGGCCTGAGCATCCTGCTGCAGCGGACATATGACGGCATCTTCGGCACGAACGTCCGAACGGCATCCGTCGCTCCAGCCCTGACCACCTCGGTGACGATCGGCGGTCTGCGGATCAACCTGCTGGCGGTCGTCGCCGTCGTTCTGGCCGTCTGCCTGCTGGTGGGGGTGGGGCTCTTCCTGTCGCAGACGCGCGTCGGGCTGCAGGTGCAGGCCGCAGCAGCCGATTTCCGGATCGCGCGCATCCTCGGCATCCGATCCGGGGTCGTCATCTCCCTCACCTTCGTCATCAGCGGGGTACTCGCCGCCGCCGTTGCCTTCGTCCTGACCGCGCGATCCGGTGCCGTCGACCCGACTTTCGGCGTCCAGGCCACGCTGTTCGGTCTCATCGGCGCCGTCATCGGCGGCCTGAACCGCCTCGGTGGCGCGGTCGTCGGTGGGTTCGCCGTGGGCTTCGTTCTCTCACTCTTCACCGCCTGGCTCCCGGGCGGGCTCAACGATTTCCGGACGGCGTTCGTATATCTGCTCGTCATCGTCGTGCTCGTGATCGTCCCGAACGGCGTCTTCGCCGGCCGTACTCTCAAGGAGCGCGCATGACCACCGCCCAACCTGCTCGTAGCTGGATGCCCCGCTGGGTCGTGCCGTCCCCCGCCGTGGATCTGTGGACACTCGTCGTGCCCCTCGTCGTCGTCTGGTTGTTCTCCGCGTTCGCGAGCTCCGTCTCGCAGTCGGCCGCGATCGACCTGAGCTACGCCCTGGCAAACCTGATGATCGTCGTGGGAATGTGGACGTTCATCGGCAACAGCGGCGTTCTCTCCTTCGGCCACATCGCTTTCGTCGCCGTCGGCGCCTGGACGATGTCGCTCCTGACGATCAGCCCCGTGGTCAAGGCGTCCGTCATGCCCGAGCTCTTCCCCTGGCTCTCGGGTGCTGCGGTAGCGCCGCTCATCGCCCTGGTGATCGCGGCAGCGGTCGGCGGACTGCTGGCCCTCGTGAGCGGTCTCGCTCTCATGCGACTGCACGGGCTGGAGGCGGGCATCGCCACGTTCGCCCTCCTCGGCCTCGTCGTCCAGGTGCTCACGTACTGGAGCAGTGTGGGGCCGAAGTCAGGTCAGTCCATGACAGGCATCCCCCAGAGCTTCGACCTGCAGACGACGCTGTTGATCACCCTCGTCGTCATCACGATCGCCTGGACGTACGGAAAATCACGGAGCGCACGGATGCTTCGCGCATCTCGCGAGAGCGTGGTGGCCGCACCCGGGTCCGGCATCCGCATCACCCTGCATCGCGTTGTCGCGTTTGCCCTCTCGGGCGCACTGGCAGCCATCGGCGGAGCCGTGTGGGCACAGACGAACCGGGTCGTTCAGGCATCCCAGTTCTCATTGGATTTCACGTTCACCACGATGGCGATGCTGGTGATCGGAGGCATGCTCTCACTCTGGGGAGCCGTGGTCGGAACACTTCTGATCTCCACCCTCGATCACGTTCTCGGCCTGCTCGAGGGCGGTCTGCACATGGGGGGCGTCATCGTGTCGCTGCCCGCCGGCAGCCGCCTCATCGTGGTGGCCGCCGTCCTGGTCGTCGTGCTGATCCTGCGCCCGTCCGGCATCACCGGCGGCCGGGAAGCTCGCTGGCCGCTCCGGCCTCAAAACCCCTTCGCATCGTCTCTCCCAGGAGTGAAATGACTGTCGACCCGCCCATCCTGATCGCCGCACTGCTCAGGAGCATCGCCTCGAGCCGACTGGAACTCGTCGACCTGACGAGCACCCTCCGCGGATCCACGCCGATCATGACGCTGCCCGACCCGTTTGCGAGTCAGAGCGGCTTCGTCCTCGAGCAGCTGAGCCGGTACGACGAGCACGGGCCCGGCTGGTATCACAACAACATCCACACCGGCGAGCACTCCGGGACACACCTCGATGCTCCGATCCACTGGCTCAGCGGCAAAGAGGGCCGGGATGTCGCGAGCATCCCCCTCGATCGCCTGATCGGTCCGGCCTGTGTGATCGACGTGCGAGAACAGGTCGACGCCGATCCCGACTTCCTGCTCCAGCGGCATCATGTCGAAGAGTGGGAGGCACGGCACGGGCAGTTGCAACCCGGCAGCTGGCTGCTGTTGCGTACCGGATGGGACCGATACTCCGACGACCAGGAGGCTTTCGTGAACGCCGACGAGAACGGACCGCACAGCCCCGGCGTCTCGGGCGAGTGCGCGCTGTGGCTCGCAGAAGAACGCCCCATCTCGGGTTTCGGTGCCGACACTCTCGGTATCGACGCCGGTCGCGCGGGTGAGTTCGACCCGCCGTTTCCCATGCACAACCACCTGCTCGGCCACGACAAGTACGGGATCACCTCGCTTCAGAACCTGAGCAGGCTGCCCGAGACCGGGGCACTGTTGATCGTCGCACCATTGCGCATCGAAGGCGGCAGCGGCAGCCCCGCACGCGTGATCGCGCTCACCGCGGCCGACTCGGCGTAGTCGGTTCCCGACCGATTCAGCTCCCCACCCACCACACAGCCGGCTCGCACACTCCAGCATCCCTACGAGCTCGCGGATCACGATATTGAGGAGAAGTCATGGGCATGTTCGCACATAGGGCGATCGAGACGGTCGACGAAGCTCAGCGCAGGGCCAAGAAGTTGTTGCCCCACGATGTCTACACCGCGCTCGAGGCCGGCAGTGACGGCGGCGCGACGATGAAAGAGAATCTGCGCGCTTTCGAAGAGATCGGCATGATCCCCCGCATCGGCGCCGCGATCCCGACGCGCCTCGACCTGTCGGCGACATTCATGGGGCAGCCGATCGACCTGCCGGTGGTGATCGCGCCCGCCGCGGCGCAGGCGATGCACCCCGACGCCGAGATCGGCGTCGCACGGGCAGCGCAGCGCGCCGGCACCGCGATCGGTCTGAGCAACTTCGCGTCCGTCGCGATAGAGGACGTGACGCGTGAGAATTCGAAGTCGTTCGCACACGTGTACTGGTCGGGCGGGCGCGACGTCGTCGCGGACCGCATAGAACGCTTCCGGCAGGCCGGGGTCAAGGGCCTGATCTTCACGCTCGATCTGTCCGGCGGACGTGTCGCCTACCAGCCTCGCGACTGGGGCTCGCCGGTCTACCCGGACCGCCTGAACTTCGCTGCTCTCCTCAGGTACGCGCCGATGGCGATCGGCAACCCGTCCTGGTTCCTGCGCTACGCGAAGCGTCGCGTCATCCCGGGATTGAATGCTCCGAACATGAGCCGACGCGGAGGTCCGGTTCCGACCCTGGTCGGCGGCCTCTACGAATGGATGGACACGGCCATCCCCACGTGGGAGGACGTCGCCTGGCTCCGTGAGCTGTGGGGCGGCCCGTTCATGGTGAAGGGTCTGGTGGCGGCCGACGATGCGCGACGAGCGGTCGATGCGGGCGCGACGGCCGTCGGGGTCTCCAACCACGGCGGCAACAACCTCGACACGACTCCTTCGCCTCTGCGGTTCCTTCCCTCGGTCGTCCGCGCGGTCGGCGATCAGGTGGAGGTCACATTGGACAGCGGCGTCCGTCGGGGCACCGATGTGCTGAAGGCGCTCGCGCTCGGTGCATCAAGCGTGATGATCGGACGGCCGTGGTTCTACGGCCTCGCCGCCGACGGGGAACGCGGTGTATATGAGGTCCTCGAAACGTTCCGCGGCACGATCGAGCGAGCGCTCGTCGGGTTGGGCAAGTCCTCGATCCGCGATGTCACCGTCGACGATCTGGTGATTCCAAACGGGTTCATCCTCGACCCGGCACCGGAGTCCGCACGCGCGAGCCGCGCTGTCGCGCAGGAGAAGTAGCGGCGCTCGCGGCAGCGCGGTCGTCCGCGGATGCCGAGCTTCGCGTCCGACTTCGCAATCAGCGATCTGGTTCGCGCGTCGTAGCGTTGGGCCGAGGTCGGGGTCGGCGATTCCTGTCGCCCTCGAGGTCGCTCGGGCTCGAGAGCGTGCCGCGGATGGCGGTGGCCGCGGCGACGAGAGGCGAGACCAGGTGCGTGCGTCCGCCCGCGCCCTGACGTCCTTCGAAGTTGCGGTTGCTGGTCGAGGCGCACCGCTCCCCCGGAGCGAGCTGGTCCGGGTTCATGCCCAGGCACATGGAGCAGCCCGCGAACCGCCACTCGGCGCCGAAGTCCGTGATGATCTTGTCGAGCCCCTCGGCCTCGGCCTCGAGCCGCACCCGCGCCGAGCCCGGCACCACCATGACGCGGACGCCGTCGGCCTTCTTGCGCCCCCGGATGATCGAGGCGAAGGCGCGCAGGTCTTCTATGCGACTGTTCGTGCAGGAGCCCATGAAAACGGCATCGACCGCGACATCCTTCATCGGCGTCCCCGCCTTCAGATCCATGTACTCCAGCGCCCGCTCGGCCGCGGCCCGCTCGTTAGGGTCTGCGAAGTCGGACGGAGTCGGCACGACGTCGTTCAGCGATACACCCTGACCCGGGTTCGTTCCCCAGGTGACGAACGGTTCGAGCTCGTTCGCGTCGAGGAACACCTCGGCGTCGTACACCGCGCCCTCGTCGGACGGGAGCGTGCGCCAGTAGGCCACCGCATCCTCCCAATCCTGACCCTGGGGGGCGTGCGGCTTGTCTTTGACGTAGGCGAAGGTCGTCTCGTCCGGGGCGATCATGCCGGCGCGGGCCCCGGCCTCGATCGACATGTTGCACATCGTCATGCGGCCCTCCATCGAGAGGGAGCGGATGGCGCTGCCGCGGTATTCGAGCGCGTAGCCCTGCCCGCCGTTCGCACCGATCTTCGCGATGATCGCCAGGATGATGTCTTTTGCCGTCACGCCGGGCTTCAGCTCACCCTCGACCGTGATCGCCATGGTCTTGAAGGGCTTGAGCGGCAGTGTCTGCGTCGCCATGACGTGCTCGATCTCGCTCGTGCCGATACCAAATGCCATGGCACCGAACGCCCCGTGCGTGCTCGTGTGCGAGTCACCGCAGACGACCGTAATACCCGGCATCGTCAGACCCAGCTGCGGGCCGACGACGTGCACGATCCCCTGCTCCGTGTCGCCGAGCGAGTGCAGACGCACACCGAACTCCTCCGCGTTGCGGCGTAGGGTCTCGATCTGGGTCCGGCTCGTCAGATCCGCGATCGGCTTGTCGATCGCCAACGTCGGGGTGTTGTGATCCTCCGTCGCGATCGTCAGATCCAAGCGCCGCAACGGCCGCCCCTCAGCACGCAGACCATCGAACGCCTGAGGGCTCGTCACCTCATGCACGAGATGCAGATCGATGTAGATCAGGTCCGGCTCACCGTCATCACCCTTGACCACGACATGGTCATCCCAGACCTTCTCAGCCAGGGTGCGCGGTCCGCGCGACATCGCTCCAGAGAGATCTTCGGACACAGGAATCCTCTCGGTTATGTGGCTCGCGAAGGGCCTTGTCCGTACAAGGCCGGGCGCTCACGCATCTTCACCACCGTCGGCGAGCCGGTCCGCAAAGCCTCGATGCACGCATCCGTCGCGGCGGCGGCGGCGTACCCATCCCAGGCGTTCGGCCCCGTGACGATACCGCGCAGTGCATCCTCTGCCCAGGCGGTAAGTTCGCGACGATACGCATCCCCGAACCGCACCGTGAAGTCCTTCTCACGGACCCCGCTCGTCCGGAAGTCCAGACTGACCGCGGTCACCGGTGCGTTGGTCAAACGCGCCACGCCCTGACGTCCCACGACATCGCAGCCGATCTCGTATCCGTAACCGGCGCGCAAGAAGACCTCGGCGTACACCATGGCGCCGCGCTCCGTGCGGAAGGAGAAGAACTGCGGGTCCAGCCACTCATCGAGACCGGAACGACCTCCCGTTCCCGTGACGCTGACCTCGGCGATCTCGTCGTCAGCGAGCCAGCGGGTCGTATCTACTTCGTGCACGACGGCTTCGGTCGTGTGCATCGCCGAGGTGAAGTACTCCGGAACGTCCGCCGCGCGGTGGACGTACTGCAGCGCGACGATTTCGCCGAGGTCGCCTGTCTCTACAGCGGCTTTCAACTCGACGAAGGCCGTATCGAAGCGGCGCATGAACCCGACCTGCACGAACCGCCGGCCCGCCGCGATCTCCGCATCGATGATCAGCTCGCAGTCCGCACCCGTGAGCGCGAGCGGCTTCTCGCAGAAGACCGGTTTGCGATGTTCGATACAGGCCAGCACCAACGACAGATGCGACGCGGCGCTCGAGGCAATGGCGACGGCATCCACATCGTCGGATGCGATCAGCTCTTCCGCGCTCCGCGCGACCCGTACGTCTCCGGGTAGGCCTTCGGCGATCGCGTGAGCCCGGTCGAGGTCAAAGTCGGAGACGGCTACCAGCTCCCCCAGGGCGACCGAACGGGCGATCGTCGCCACCTGTTCGGACCCCACCATACCGAGGCCGATTACACCGATGCGGAGTCTGTTCATGTGTTCCTCGTTTCCGTGACCTGTCACAATGTGGACCACCCTTCCGGGCGGCTGTTGTCGAACTACTCGACGCCGGGTGTCTCAGCCCACGGTCGGCGGTGCCGCCGCCGCAGGTGGGCTGGACGCCTCCGGCCCGTCACCGTCCCCCGTCGCGCGCGCCCGCGGCCGCAATACCTGGAACTCGTTCGACCCGAACAGCCCCTGCGGTCGGAGCGCAAGGACCACGATCAGACCGATTCCGAGCGTCAGCGCCCCGAACTCCGGCATGCGCGGCAGCTGCAACCCGAACAGGAACAGCCCGCTCTCTACCTGACGCGCCAGCTCCTGCCAGATCGCGACGATAGCCGCACCGACGATCGCTCCACTGATGCTGCGCACCCCGCCGATCACGGCCATGATCACGACGACGATCGCCGGGTCGATGCTGAAAGTCGTCGGCGAGAATGCCGTCAGGTAGTGCGCCCACACCGCCCCCGAGGCTCCGGAGAGGAGGCCTCCCAACAGGAGAGCCGGCATACGCACCCGAGTAGGCGAGAGTCCGGAGGACTCCGCGGCAACGGCGTCGTCGCGCCCTCCGCGAGCCTCCAGGCCCCACCGCGAGAACTTGAATGCCGTGCCGATGAGGGTGATCGCGACCACGGTGAGCCCGGCGACCGGGATCGTCGTGTCGTAAGGCACCCCCGGAAAGACCATTGCCCCGCGCGTGATCGCCGGCGTCTCGCGCAAGAGATCGGAAACGATGAACATGAGCCCCAGGCTGACGACCGCGGCGGCAAGTCCCGATACCCGCACGAGCACCGGCCCCGCGATCGCCGCGACCACGGCGCCCGCGAGTCCACCCATGAGCACGCTGACCCCGAAGCTCACCTCGACACCCGCGAGCCACTCGGGCAGATCGGGCAGAAGACTTGTCCGCGACGCCACGGGGACGGTCAGAACCCCGGAGACATAGGCGCCGACGGCGACGAAAGCGAACTGGCCGAAGAAGATCAGGCCCGTGTTGCCCATGATCACCTGCAACGAGACCGTCAGGCAGACGAAGACCAGACCCGAGACCACGATGGCCTCGAAAGTGCCGCCGGTGGCGGCGTCGATCGCAAACGCGATTGCCACCACGACGAGTGAGATTGCCGTCGGCCCGCCGACCGCGCTGGCGTATCCCCGCGAGGTCTGCACCCTGTCGGGGAAGAACATTCGTGATCTGCTCATTTCGTGGGCACCACCTTGCGTTGAAGGAGTCCGTCCGGTCGCAGCAGCAAAACCGCGATCAGCAGGGTGTACGTGAGGGCGCGCGTGAGGCCCTGAACGTCACTGGGCAGATATGCGGCCATGAACGAGTCCACGAGTCCGAGCAGCAGCCCGCCCAGCACGGCGCCGCCGATGTTGCGCAGCCCCCCGAGGACGAGCGCAACGAATGCAACCATCGTGATCTCGAGGCCAGACCGGGGGGTGACGCTGCCAGCCTTTGCGTACCAGAGGAAGGATGCGATGCAGGCCAGTACGCCCGCGATCACGAGAGCCGTGGTGACGACACGTCGGGTGCGCACGCCGACCAGGGCGGCGGTCGACATACTCTGTGCCGTCGCGCGCATCTTCAGGCCCAGATCTGTCGCGCGCAGGAGGATGAGAACCCCGCCAAGTGCAACCAGCGCGACGCTCAGGCTCGTCAGGCTCGCGGCGCTGATTCTCAGATCGCCGAGGACTATCACTCCGCCGAACCAATCCGGGGCAGGGTAAAGCCGCGGTGCGTCACCGAAGAACAGGACCGCGGCCGCCTGCAGCACGAGTCCGAAAGCGAGCGACTTCAGCATGAGGACCTCGCTTCCGGCCGGACTGCCAACGAGGAACGTCAGCCGCCCTCCAACCACCGCGATCACGACGACGATGGCCGTCGCGATCAGGAGCGCCGGCAGGAGGGGTATGGCTGCCGTGAGGCTTACCGTGATCGATGCGGCCCACATGACGAGCCAGCCATGCGCGAAGTTCGGGAAGGACATGACCGCGCTCACGACGGCAACACCGACCGCGAGGACGGCATACACCCCGCCCTGGGAGAGACCGTCGAACACGGCCTGTAAGAACTGAATCACTCTGCCATCGCCTCCTCGCCAAGGAGCGCGGCGGTGAGAACCCGTTCGTCCTGGAGCATCTCCGCTCCCCCAGACATGACGATCTCACCGCCGCGCATGACAACGACGTGGTCGGCCAAGTCCACGAGCCGCAGAGGTGACTCCTCGATGACCAGGAGCGACACACCGTTCTCTGTGAGCGCGCCGAGGATCTCGTACACCGAATCCACGATTGCTGGCGCAAGACCCATCGACGGCTCGTCCACAATCAACACCTGCGGCGCGGCCGCGAGAGCGCGCCCGATCGCGACGATCTGCTGTTGGCCGCCCGAAAGCGAACCCGCCCGGCTGTTACGAAACGCCGCGAGCGCAGGGATCAGCTCGAATACGTCCTCCACGGCAGCCTTGCGAGCCGAAGCGGGACGCGTGAGCGCGCCCATGCGGACGTTCTCGGCGGCCGAAAGGCTCGGGAACACCTCGCGTCCCTGCGGGCAGAGCACGATTCCGAGCCGACAGCGTTCCTGGACGGGCATCTTCGTGATGTCCGCCCCCTGGAAGGTAACTTTTCCCGAAGACGGGATGACTCTCCCCGCCACAGCGGATGCGAGTGTCGTTTTTCCCGCGCCGTTCACGCCCGTCAGCGCGGTGACCTGTCCGGCGCCGAGAGTCAGGCTCACGCCGTGGAGAACGGTGTCTCCCGATCCGTAGCCGGCAATCAGATCCGTTGCTTCAAGCACTGGCATGTCGCTCTCCCAGATAGCACTCCAGCACTTGCGCGTCCTTGAACGCTGCGGCCGGGGTTCCGTCGAAAATCAATTGGCCCTGGCGAAGAACGAGCACCCGCGAGCAGACCCGCGCGATGAGGGCCATGTCGTGGTCGACCACCAGAGTTCCGACCCCGCGCGACGTCAGATCCGCGATGATCCCGGGCAGTCGCTGCCGTTCGGACAGGTCAAGACCGGCCCCGGGCTCATCCAGCAGGACGTACCGAGGCTCGCCGTTGAGGACCCTGGCGAGTTCGACCCGACGTCGGTGACCCCAAGAGAGGTCACCGACGCGGGCGTCCACGTCGTGCTCGAGGCCGAAAGTGCGGGCGATGTCCTGGACGATCGCTTCCGAGCCTCGGCGCCAGCCACCGGCCAGCCGGGCAGACATGGCGATGTTCTCGCGAACGGTCAGATCCTCGAACAACCGGAGGTTCTGAAAGTTCCGGGCCAGCCCCGCTTGCGCCCGCGCCCGCATCGAGAACCTCGTGACGTCCTTGCCCTCAAAGGCGATCGATCCTTCTGTGGCGTGTAGCAAGCCGGACAGGCAGTTCACGAAGGTGCTCTTGCCGGACCCGTTGGGACCGATCAGGCCGGTGCAGACGCCCTGCGCGAGATCGATCGAGACGCCCGACAGGGCCTTGAGCCGCCCGAACGACATCCCCACTCCCCGCGCCGAGACGACCGCGTGGGCGTCAGCGGACAACGTCGATCACTCCCCGTCAGTGAGGTTGTACGAGCCAACCTGCTCGAAAGCACCCTCCGGCGTGAATCCCACGACGACGTTGCTGCCGAGGATGTGGCCGTCCTTCCACTCGTAGACCGTGCGCATCGGCAGTTCGACGTCTTTCTGAGCGAACAGGGCCTTCTCGATGGCCGCTCCGTCCGTGGAGTTCGCGGTCTTGATCGCGTCGAACAGTGCCCACATCGACCAGTACGACTCGACGGCCTGGTGGTTCTCCGGGTAGGTGCCCGTCTTCTCCTTGTACTTCTCGACGTACGCCTGAGCAGCTTCGCTGACGTCCTCGCCTTCGGTGTAGGCGCCGGCGGTGTAGAAGACATTGTCCGTGTGACCGTCCAGCGCGTCGACGATGTTGCGCGTCGCCCACGTCGCGTTACCCACCACGGGGGTCTCGACTCCAGCCTTTCGAAGCTGGGCGATCATCGTTGGTGCGTCGGGGTACTGGGTGGCGAGCAGGATCATCGGGTTGTCGGCTTCGCCGACCGAGCGCTTGATATCGCTGATGACCGCCGAGAAGTCGGTCTGACCCGGCTTGAGGACCGAGCTGCCCAGGTCGTCCATATCGTCCCCCGCATCTTCGCGGAAGAGACGCTCGACGATGGTGAAGTACGGATAGGCGTCGTTGGTGACGTAGTAGACCGAGTCGTACCCCTGCTCCTTCGCGAATGCCGCCGCGGTCTTGCCGTTGAGGCTCGCCATGCTCCCGCCGGTGGCGAAGAGCGCTCCGACGCCCGGCGCGTAGTCATCTTCGGAACTCCCCGCCATGCTGAAGATTCCCTCTTTCTGGGCGACCAACGCAGCCGGCGTGCCGAGGCCCCCTTGGTTGGGCGGAAGGAGCACCTCGGCGCCTGCGGCGATCAACTCGCTGGCGACCTGCCTGCCGACGGCGGGGTCGGATTTGGTGTCCTGTGTGACGAGCTCGATTTCGCAGCCGTTGATTCCGCCCTCGGCGTTGATCTGTTCGACGGCGAGCTCTTCGGCGTTCGAGCCAGCCGTGTCGTAGAACGCGAACCCCCCGCTGAGCGCCTTGGCAGAGCCGAGCGTGATCGTGCCGTCTGCGCACAGTTCGCCCGAGGCGTCGGGCGCGGCGTTGTTGCCGCCGGAACCTCCGCTGCAGCCGGCGAGGACGAGGCTGAAGCCAACCACGCCGGCGAGGGTGGCCTTCTTGCTCCAGGACGCGATCTGTGAGTGTTGAGTGTTCATGTGTCGACCTCGTTCTTGTTTGCCACTGTCGTGGTGTGCATTGTGAAATCCCGGCGGCCTCGAAGAGCAGGAGCCGGCGATCGCGTCCCCCGCTGTGCGGACGACGATCGACGCTGTGTTCTGCCTGGCTGATGAGAACCGACGGATGGACGGGCTCGACGCCGCCTCGGGCGAGGGACAGTCGATTGCTGCGTGTACGTCACCGGCGATGTGTCGCCGGGTGTAGCCGGGTGGTGCGGTCTGGCGAAAGCAGGCTCGGACTATCGGGCACGGCGCCATCAACGACTCCGCGCTCTGCCACCAACCCGATCTCGGATCGATCGAGGAGCGATAGCCCCGGAGGCCGCCCTCCGTGCTCGATGCCTCGTGAGCAGTCGATCGGGGAGTTTGAAGCGCCCCAGGTTTGATGCCGCAT
>NZ_HG779672.1:99406-104475 GCF_000582705.2 Microbacterium sp. C448 | reverse complement strand
GCCGTCGGCCTTCACGACATACGGTGCGCCGAAGGTGTCGAGGGCGTGACCCACCTCGTCCGGCGTCCGCGCGTGCAGGGCTCGACCGGTGGGAACACCCGCGGCCTCCATGACGCGCTTGGCGAAGGCCTTCGAGCCCTCGAGCTGCGCCGCAGCCTTGCCTGGGCCGAAAACGGGGATACCACGCTCGCGCAGCGCGTCGGCGACGCCCGCGACGAGGGGAGCCTCGGGGCCGATCACGACCAGGTCGATGGCCTCGTCGTTGGCGAAGTCGGTGACGGCGCCGGGATCCACGGAATCGAGGGCGACGATCGTGGCGTCGCGGGCGATGCCGGCGTTGCCGGGAGCTGCGAAGATCTCATGCCCCGCCCCCTCGGACTGCAGCGACAGGATGATGGCGTGCTCGCGGGCACCGGAACCGAGGACGAGGATACGCACCTCACCAGCCTATCCAGCCCCGTCCTCGACGACAGGTGGGCGTGTTCGGTATTCAGTCTCGCCGTGAGGGGAACCGGTGCGAAGGCCCGTGTTTTCGGGGGCCGGCTCGGGCCGGCGTATCCGAGAGACTGAATTCTGAACCGGTTACGGTGGAGACATGCCGCGCGCCATCACCACGGAGGTCGGCCGAGCCGCGCTCGCCGCCGTGCGTGACGCCGAAAACCCCGCCCGCCCCGATCTCGCCACCGCTGTCCGCTACCTGTTGCAGTTGCTGACCGAGAAGGCGCCGGGCAACACGGTGGAGGTGCGCATCCCGCCGTTCGGTGCGGTGCAGGTCGTGCAGGGTCCGCGGCACACGCGGGGTACGCCCCCGAATGTGGTGGAGACGGATGCCACGACCTGGATCGCCCTCGCGACCGGAGCCGAGACGTGGCCCGACGCGGTGGCCTCCGGCCGGGTCCACGCGTCCGGCAGCCGAGCGGACCTCGCGAACCTGCTGCCCCTCAACCCCTGATCTTCGCGGGCCCTCAGCGACGCGGAACGACCAGCGGTACCCCGGTGATCGGATGCGGGAACACATCCACCGACTGTCGATAGACCGTGGCGATCCGGTCCGCCGTGAGAACCTCGGCCGCCGCGCCCGTGGCGACCACGCGCCCGCCGTCGAGGAGCGTCACACGGTCGGCAAGCGCGAGCGCGGCGTTCAGGTCGTGCAGCACGATCGCGACCGCGTCCCCCTCGCGAGCCCGGTCGCGCACGACCCGCAGCACGTCTTCCTGGTGTTTCAGGTCGAGCGCCGCGGTCGGCTCGTCGAGCAGCAGGATGCCCGTTCCCTGCGCGAGTACGCGCGCCAGCGCGACGCGTGCCCGTTCGCCACCCGAGAGGGAGGTGACGGTGCGGCCGGCGAGGTCTGTGATTTCGGTCGCGCGCATGGCCTCCGCCACGCGGGCGTCGTCGTCCTCTTCCTGGGGCGTCCGGGCCCAGGGCGCCCGACCCATCCGCACGACCTCGGTGACCGAGAACGGAAAACTCACGGCGTTCTGTTGCAACAGGACGGCGCGAAGGCGAGCGAGCTCACGCGGTCGGTGGCCCCGTAGCTCCACTCCGTCGAGACGAACGGTGCCTGCGGCGGGCGCCACATCGCCGGCAAGGACCCCGAACAATGTCGACTTGCCCGCACCGTTCGGCCCGACCAGGGCATGGACCTCGCCCGCCCGGACCTCGATCGTCGCGTCGTCGAGGATGGGACGCTGCGAGGCATCCGGCATCACGCGAACCGCGGATGCCTCGATCCGCGGAGCGTCCGTGGTGCCCGTCATCCCCATCCCCCGGCCCGCTTGCGCGTCCGCACCAGCAACCACAGGAAGAACGGTCCCCCGACGAGTGAGGTGATCATGCCGATCGGCAGGTCTGCGAGGGGCACCGCGGTGCGCGCGACGAGGTCGGCGAGGGCGAGGAGGAGCGCGCCGCCGAGCGCACTCGTGATCACGAGGGGCAGATGGGCCGGGCCGATCGCCATGCGCATGAGGTGCGGAATGACCAGGCCGACGAAGCCGATGATCCCCGCGAAGGCGACGGCGGCGCAGACCAGCAGGGCAACGGTGATGATGACCCCGATGCGCAGCAGCTCGACGTGCACGCCCAGGTGGCGGGCGGTGCGCTCGCCGAGGGCGAAGAGGTCGAGGCGCCGGGCGACGAGCGCGCCGACGGTGATGCCGACCGCGATCAGGGGAACGATGAGCGCGATGTTCTGCCAGAGCGCCCCGTTCAGGCTCCCCAGCTGCCAGAAGACGATCTGCTCGCGGGTGGAGGTCGTGCCGATGAACGTCAGGAATGCCAGCCCCGCGCCGGCGATCGCGTTGATGGCGATACCCGTCAGCAGCAGCGTGACCACTTCGGTGCGGCCGCCCGAACGGCTGATCAGGTAGACCGAGAACACCGCGACCAACCCGCCCCCGAACGCCCATGCGGGGGTCGTCCACAGCCCGAACATGGTGAGTCCGAACGTCAGGCTCGCGGCGGCACCGAGGGCTGCCCCCGACGAAACCCCGACGACCGCCGCGTCGGCCAGCGGATTGCCGAAGATGGCCTGCATGAGGACTCCCGAGACCGCGAGCGCGGCGCCGACGAGCAGGCCCATGACGATGCGGGGAAGTCGGATCTCGAGCAGCACCCCGGTTGCGGTCGGAGCATCCGGCGCCCACGCGTTGTCGATCCCGACCGCGCGGAGCAGGATTCCGATCACCTCGGTGGGCGAGATGGCGTACTGACCGGCACCCAGCGAGAAGACGACGGTCACGATCAGTGCGACGGCGAGGCAGAGCGTCATGATCACGAACCGCGGGCGGCGGTTGCGCGCGGGCGTTGGGAACACCACCTCCGCGCTCGAAGACTCCGCGTTCGAAGATTCCACGCTCGCGGCCCCGTTCTTCACGGCGTGGAGCTCGGGGTCGAGTCTGCGGACGCGGGCGAGTCTGCGGGCGCGTAGAGGGCGCGAGCGAGGGCGCGGATGATCTGGGCGCTGCGTGGGCCGAAGCTGAGGATTTCAGTGTCGGCCATGTCCACGACACGGCGGTGCTGGCCTGCGGGGGTCTGCGCGAGTGCCGGGATGCGCTCGAGGAGGCCGTCGATACCGTCGACCGAGGCGAGTCCGTCCGTCATCATCACGAGCACGTCGGGCTGTGCGGCGACCAGTGCCTCGGCCGTCATGGGCTTCATGCCCTCCCAGCCGATCTCGGAGGCAACGTCGACGCCGCCGACCGCCTCGATCAGCGAATCGGCCCCCGAGTCGCGGCCGAAGCGTGTCCTACACGGGTGCTGTGCGTTTCTCGGGCCACGGCGGCCTCCTCGATGTCTCGCTCGCGAACCCCGAGTTCCGGTTCGCGTCGCCCGCTTCGGCACAGCTGTGGGTCTCGAGCGGCGGCACCCGTCTGCACCTCGGCAATGTCGCGGTCGGCACCGCGGCCCGCAGCGTCTCGGGCTCGGCAGTGACGTTCACGAACGCGGCTGTCTCGCTGACGTCGGCGGGGAGCGCTCTCTTCCGGGGCGAATACACCAGCCTCGACCCGGTCACGTTCACGATCGGCGTGGAGGCCGCGGCGCCGTCGGGTTCGACGGGCACGGTCGCCACGGCGAGTGCCGCGAACGCGTCGGTCGCACGCACCATCCCGGCGACGCCTCCGGCGACCACCGGTATCGTGCTCGACGCCGACACCCTCGCGGCTCTCTCGTCCGGCGCATCCGCCACCATCCAGGCCGACGGGTTCACCCCGGGCGAGACCGGCATCGCCGTTGTGGTCTATTCGACACCGACCGTGTTGGCGACGGACCTTGTGGCGGATGCATCCGGTGTCGCGACCTGGACGGGTTCCCTTCCCGCGACCCTTGCTGACGGCGAGCACACCCTGACCTTCCAGGGCTCGGTCTCGCGCGGTGTCTCGTTCACACTGGCGCGGGCCGAAGCCCTCGGCGCGTGCGTGGTCGAGAATGCCTCCATGCGATGGGGCTTCAAGGAGTCGTTCCGCACCTACATCGAGGGCGTCGCGGCGGGCGGGTGGGAGCTCGACGGCGTCGCCTACGAGTACCCCGACTTCGTCTGGACGGGTGGTTCGGGATCACTCGACACCGAATCCGGCGTCACGGGTGTCGTCGACTTCGGGGGCACGATCCGCTTCACGGGCCACGACGGGGCGCTCGACACGTCGCTCACCGCCGCGCGGATCGAATTCGCGGGCGACGTCGGCTACGTCGTCTTCGACATCACGGGTACGACCCAGTCGGGCGAACCGATCGCGATGACCGACGTGCGTTTCGCCGAGTTCGCCCTGCCTGAAAATGCGGTGCCGACGGATGCCGTGGGCACCGACTCGATCGTGCTCGACCGGGTGCCCGTGACGCTGACCGCCGCCGGCGCGACGGCGTTCGGCAGCTATCCCGAGGGGGAGCAACTCGACCCGTTGGCCCTCGAGATCCCCCTGGCGGAAGACTGCGGTGTGGCGGCCGCTGCCGCACCGATCGATGAGGACGAGCCGCTCGCCGCTCCCGAGACGGATGCCTCAGCGTCCACGGATCCGCTCCCCGTCTGGCCCTGGATCGCGGGGGGAGTGGGGTTGGCTTTGATCGTCGCCCTCGTCATTCGTCGGCGTCGTGCGGTGGACGCAGCCTCAGCCGATGCGCTCGCCCCCGACCAGGCCGGACCGTCTGTGTAGGTGCGACAATGGAGGGGTGAGCAACGAAATCGTCGAGGGGCGCGTGCGCCGGGCGCCCAAGTACGGCGTCTTCCTGACGGTGGGCGCGCTACTCGGGGTCTTCGTTGCCCTCATCCTCACCTTCGTGAACGGCGGAGAAGCGACGAGCCCCTTGACCGAGGTCACGTACTCGGCCACGCAGGTCTTCGGATTCCTCGCCTTGATCGGCGTCGCCGTCGGTCTGGTCATCGGGGGCGTCGCCGCGTTGCTCTTCGATCGCGCCTCGCGCCGCCGGGCGCGCACGGTCAGCTTCGACCACGAGACCATCGTCGACTGACATCTCGACGCGGCACTCTGCGTCGGTTCGACCTCTGGTTTCCGGATGGGAGAACTCTCATCTTTTCGTCGTGATTCCGGCGTGATTCGGGTGCTTTTCGGGATTCA